>JANXBZ010000003.1:49601-145877 GCA_025060475.1 Dictyoglomus sp.
TGATGAGAAGACAGGCTTATTAATAGCTCAAGGTAAAGAAGAAGACCTAAAGGTATTAGAGGAGTTAATAGTGAGGATAGATGTACCAAGGAAAGAGGAAGTAGCACAAGTAGAGAGGGAGCTAATAAAGGTAGAGAAAGATAGAGACAAGTACCTGATAAGTGGAGACATAAAGAAGGTAGACATAAAAGAAGTGATAAGAGAGATAGGAAAGAAGACAGGAATAAACTTTGTAATAGATCCTAAGGTAAGTGGCGAAGTAGAGCTATACCTAAACAGGGTAGAGTTATCTGAGGTATTAAAGATACTAAGTGGAATAAGCAATGTAAGCATAGAGGAGAGGGATAGAATAACCTATGTAAAGCCGAAGGAAGAGAAGGTAGTGATACCAGCTGAAGTAGTAAAGACAAAGATATATGGATTAAGGTACATAGGGTTAGGGGACATTCAGAGAGCAGGTGGAGGACTAATAAAGAATCTAAGCTTATCCTACGATGAGAAGACAGGCTTATTAATAGTCCAAGGTAAAGAAGAAGACCTAAAGGTATTAGAGGAGTTAATAAGTAAAATAGATATTCCCAAGAAAGAAGAAGCTACTATGGTAGCGGAGAGTATTCGTCTATTTGTTTTAAAATATATTACTGTAGAAGATATAAAGAGAGTTTGGAATGATTTAGTAGAAAGATTAAAACTAAGTTACGATAAAGATACAAAACTTTTATTAGCAAGAGGTAGTGACTCAGATCTAAGAAGCCTTGAAGAATTAATCTCAAAAATAGATAGAGAAGATGTTATAAGGATAAAAGCTGGAGATATTGTGGAGGTCAGTAAGCCTCTTTTAAAAGTTGAGAAAGAAAACGGAAAATTATTGATCTCAGGAGATCTAAGAAAAGCAGATATTAGAGAAGTAATAAGAGAATTAGCAAAAATTGGTAATATAAGTTTCATAATAGATTCAAGAGTTAGTGGAGAGATAGATTTATACTTAGTCAAGGTTGAATGGGAAAGAGCATTAGAGCTAATAAGTAAAGCAGGAAGAGTAAATATTGAGAAGAAAGATAATCAAGCATACTATATTGTTTCTCCTATAGAAGAAAAAATTGTTACTGTTGCTGAGGTAAAACCTCAAATAAGAACAGAAAAGAAAGAACTTAATTATATTACTTTTGATATTCTAAAGCCTTTAGTTTCTGAAAAAGCAAAAGATGTTTCCTTTAGATATGATCCAAGAACAAGTATATTATTTATGGAAGGACCATCAGATCAAATAGATGAAGTATTAAGGGTTATAAAAGAGATAGATAAACCCACGCCACAAGTCCGAGTAGATGTAAATGTTCTTGAGGTTACAAGGGGTAAAACAAAAGATTTAGGTATTGATTGGAGTACTGGAGCTATAAGTTCAGGCATAAAGATTTCAGCTCCTGCAGATTGGTCTAGTCTAAGAGTAAGCATGATATCTACTGAAGTTTCTATTCCTGCAATCTTAAAAGCATTAGAGACCCAACAAGATGCAAAAATTTTAGCTCAGCCTAGTATGACTACTTTAAGCGATAAACAAACAAAAATAATGATTGGAGATAGAGTACCTTTAGTAACTACAAGGCCTGATGGGACAAGGGAGGTCACATATATAGATGCAGGCATAATTCTAGAGGTAACACCAAAAGTAAATCCTGATAGGACTATAACTGCATTAATTAGACCTCAAGTAAGTACTCTATCAGGTTTTGTACAAGGAGTTCCACAAATAAGTACGAGGGAGGCTCAAACTACAGTTACCTTATTGGACGGTCAGACATTAGCAATAGGTGGACTCATTCGCACTGAAGATATAGAGAGCGTTAATAAAGTGCCTATATTAGGAGATATTCCCATTATTGGAGAACTATTTAAATCTAAGAGTATAAAGCAAACTGATAAAGAATTAGTAATACTTATTACCTTAAAGATCTTACAATAAAGGATTAAACGAATGAATTTAACGAAAATTCAGGAAAGAATGAAAAAGGAAGAGTTTGATGCTATATTAATAACAAGTTTAAAGAATATTCGTTACCTTACTGGTTTTTCTGGTTCTACCGCTCTTCTTTTGGTTGAGCCGGAAAATTCCTATATTTTTGTAGACTCAAGATATTTAGAGCAAGTAAAAACTGAAGTAGTAAATGCTGAGCCAATATTAGTAACTAAAGATAAAAGCTCAGTTGACTTTATTAAAGAGAAAAAAGATCAGAGAAAATGGAGAAGAATTGGTTTTGAGGGAAATCATATATCATATAATGATTGGATAAAATGGAAAGAAGTTTTTAATGATTGTGATTTCATCTCATTAAATGGCTGGGTAGAAGACTTAAGGATGATAAAGACTGAAGGGGAAATAGAAATTATAAAAAAGGCACTAGAAATTGCAGAGAAAGCTCTCGAAAAGACTTTAGAATTAATAAAACCAAGAGTAAAAGAAAAGGATATTGCTATAGAATTAGAATATCAAATGTTAAAGTTAGGTGCAGAAAAACCTGCTTTTGATACTATTGTAGCTTCTGGATGGAGATCTGCTCTTCCTCACGGAAAAGCAAGTAATAAAGAAATTCTCCCTCAAGAATTTATTGTTATCGATTTTGGGGCTTTTTATAATGGATATAACTCTGATATAACAAGAACTGTCTTTTTGGGAAATCCTAAAGAAGAAGAGCTTTTAGTTTATAATATAGTTCTAGAAGCTCAAAATAAGGCAGAAAAATTTATAAAAGATGGTGTTAATATTGAATTTTTAGACAGATCTGCTCGTGATATAATCCAAGAAAATGGATTTGGAGAATATTTTGGGCATGGACTAGGTCATGGTTTAGGTTTAGAGGTTCATGAAAATCCAAGAATTGCTCCTAAGGTAGAAGGTACGTTAAAGGAAAATATGGTAATTACTATAGAACCTGGAATATATATTCCAAAAAAATTTGGGATTAGAATAGAAGATTTAGTTGTAGTAAAAAAAGAAAAAGGGGAAATTTTGAATTCTTTCCCCAAGGAGCTAATAATATTATAAGGGAGGTATAAAGGATGATATCAACAAATGATTTTTATCCAGGTCTTACTATTGAATTAGATGGAGAAATATATATGGTCTTAGAAGCTCAACATGTCCATATGGCTCAAGGTCAGGCAACAGTCAAAGTAAAACTTAAAAATATTAAGACTGGAAATGTATTGAGGAAAACCTTTAAATCTGAAGAATTAGTTCCTCAAGCATTTGTAGATAAAAAAGAAGCAGAATATTTATATAATAATGGTGAAGAATATTATTTCATAGATCATGAAACTTATGAACAATACATGTTAACTTCCGAACAAATAGGAGAAGCTTTAAATTACTTAAAAGAAGGAGTAGTGGTAAACATACTGTTTTATGACAATGCTCCGATAGGAATTGAACTACCTACTACTGTAATTTTAGAAGTAGTAGAGACAGATCCTGGATTAAGAGGAGATACTGTTTCTGGAGGATCAAAACCCGCAAAGTTGGAAACAGGTTTAGTGATTCAAGTGCCTTTATTTGTCCAAGTAGGAGATAAAGTTGTTGTTGATACTCGAAATGCTAAGTATGTGGAAAGAGCATAAAATAAAATTAAGGAGAAAGAATTATGAGGGAATGGAGTCTTGAGGATATTAAAGAAATTATTCATCTTTTCACACAGACCAATCTTGCAGAGCTGGTATTAGAAAATGGAACTATAAAATTAGTACTCAAAAGATCAAACAATATCACTACAAACATATCTACTTCTGTTTCCTCAAGTGTGGTAGAAAAAAAGATTGAAGAAGTCGAAGATGGTCATTATATTAGTGCTCCTTTAGTTGGAGTTTTTTACAGGGCTCCTGCGCCTGGAGCTCCTCCTTTTGTAAATGAGGGAGATTTAGTAGAAGTAGGACAGACTCTTTGTATAATAGAAGCTATGAAGTTAATGAATGAAATAAAATCTGATATTCGTGGCAGAGTTAAGAAAATCTTAGTAGAGAATGGGCAAGCAGTAGAATATGGTCAAAAATTATTTATTATAGAACCTGAATAGACTATGTTCAAGAAAATTTTAATTGCTAATAGAGGAGAAATAGCAGTTAGAATAATTAGGGCTTGTCAGGAATTAGGGATAAAAACTGTTGCTGTATATTCAGAAGCAGATAGAGAGTCATTACATGTTCAGATGGCAGATGAGGCAATTTGTATTGGGCCTCCACCAGCTTCTCAAAGTTATTTAAATATTCCTAATATAATTAGTGCAGCCTTGATAACAAATGCAGAGGCGATTCATCCTGGATATGGATTTTTAGCAGAATCTGCAAGGTTTGCAGAAATATGTGAGGATCATGGTCTAATATTTATTGGGCCAAATAAAGAAACAATAGAAAAACTTGGAGATAAAGCAGGAGCAAAAAAAATAATGAGAGAAGCAGGTGTTCCTTTGATTCCAGGATCAAATGGATTAGTAGAAGATGAAAAACAGGCTCTAAGAATAGCAAAGGAAATTGGATTTCCAGTATTAATTAAGGCAACTGCAGGTGGCGGTGGAAAAGGAATGAGAATTGCTTACCATCCTGAAGATTTGATTCAAAACTTAAGAATAGCTAAAATGGAAGCAGAAAAAGCCTTTGGAAATCCAGGAGTTTATATTGAAAAATACATAGAAGAGCCAAGGCACGTAGAAATTCAAATTTTAGGAGATAAATATGGAAATATCATTTCCCTAGGAGAAAGAGATTGTTCTATCCAAAGGAGACATCAAAAATTAATAGAGGAATCACCTTCTCCTGCTGTAGATCATAAATTAAGAGAAGCCATGAGTAGAGCAGCTATAAGAGGAGCTTATAGGGTTGGTTACGTAGGACCAGGAACTTTTGAGTTTCTTTTAGATAAAAATGGACATTTTTATTTTATGGAAGTAAATACGAGAATTCAAGTCGAGCACACCGTTACTGAGATGGCAACAGGGATTGATATCGTAAAATGGCAAATACTGGTATCCGCAGGAGAAAAAATAAACTTTAAAGATGTTTCCCTGCGAGGACATACTATTGAGTGTAGAATAAACGCAGAAGATCCTTTTGATGACTTTACACCATCCTCAGGTAAGATAGTGAAATTTATACCACCAGGTGGTCCTTTTGTAAGGGTCGATACTCATTTATACGAAGGTTATACTGTCCCTCCTTTTTATGATTCTCTCTTAGCAAAGGTTATAGTTTGGGGTAAAGATAGAGAAGAAGCTATAGAAAGAATGAAAAGAGCACTAAAAGAGTTTGTAATTGTAGGTGTAAAAACTACTATTCCTCTTTATTTGAAAATTCTTGAAAATAATTTCTTTATTAAAGGACAATTTTCTACAAATTTCTTACAAAGAAGAATCTTAGTTGAGGAGTGATAAGATGAAAGAAGAACTCTCCTATGGATCTGTTAAAATTTCTAAGGAAGTAATCTCAATTATAGCAGGAATTGCTGCTCAGGAAGTAAAAGGTGTTTCAAGAATAGGAGATAGTCTTCCTTCTGCTTTTGAAAGATTAGTTTCAGGAATTCCCATAGGAAGAGGAATAAAAGTTGAGCTTAAGGATAAGGATGTATATATTTTTATTCCTATTTACTTGTTACCAAATTATTCTTTTCCAGAAGTTTCGAGAGAAGTACAAGCTCATGTAAAAGAAGTTGTGGAAAGTATGACGGGACTTAATGTTCAAGAAGTTAACATTTTGATAAAAGGTATATATTTAGGAGAAAAGAACAAAAAGGAGGAGAAGAAGTGAGAATTAATTGGTATCAAAGATTTTTCTTTTTTATCTTAGGTTTAGGTTTATCTTTTCTTTCATTAATTTCTATTTTTGGTATATTACAATGGGAGCCGATTCTTAAGATTATTAATTGGTCTACAAAGGGAGGAATTATTTTTTCTCTTTTACTCCTAATAATCTTCTTTATTTTTGGTTTTATTGCTTTTGTTTCTTCTCTGATATATAAAGAAAATTCCATGTTAAGTATTGGAGATACTCTAGGTTTGGGAAATATAAAAATCTCATTACAAGGTCTTAGGAACTCTATTAAGGATATTGCTCAATATTTTAGTGAAATTCATGAGATTAAACCTGAAATTAGAATTACAAGAAATAAGGTAGATTTAGTACTTAGAATAAAAATACCTGTAGGTGTTGATGTGACTAGGATTGTGAATGAACTTCAGCAAAGAGTGAAAGTCTATTTTGAAAAGGTTTTGAATATTAATTTAGAAAAAATAGAGGTAGTTGTTGAAGATATAATTATACCTGTTAAGAGAGGTAAATGATGAACTGGAAAAAATATAGAGGAAGAATAATTGGAACGATAATAGGGATTATTTTGGCCATATCTTTTTTAACAATAGGTTTTTGGAAAACCTTATTTTGGGTTAGTTTAACTGTTCTTGGTTTTATTTTCGGTTCTCTTTTTGATAATAAAGAAAGTTTCTATGAATTTTGGGATAGATTAAAAGAAATATTTATAAATTTAGGAAGGGAAAAATGAGTAAAGAAAGAACAAGATGTAGAGAAAAAATACTTACTTATTTATTTCAGAAAGACATGGGACAAGAAATAGAGGTAGATTTTCGAGATTTTTCTCCTTATGCTCAAATTTTTGCTTTGAAACTATGGGAGTCTTGTTTAAAATATAAAGATTTTGCAGATAAAATAATATCAGAATTTAGTTATAACTGGAGAATTGAGAGACTAGGAATTATTGAAAGAAACGCATTAAGAATGGCTATTTGCGAGATTTTATGTTTTAATGATATCCCTGTAGGAGTTTCTGTAAATGAGGCTGTAGAACTAACTAAGAAATATGTAGGAGTTTCTGCAAGTAGATTTGTAAATGGAGTTTTGAGAAATATTTTAAGAAATTGGGATAAAGTTTTGGAGTTAAAAACAAAAGAAGAATATGTTGTTGGAAAAGATAAGAGAACCTAAAGATATTAAAAAATTATCCCTTCTACAACTTAAAAAACTATCTTCAGAAATAAGAAAAATTATTATTGAAACCGTAGAGCGAAATGGTGGGCATTTAGCCTCAAATTTAGGAGTTGTTGAGTTAACCCTCGCAGTTCATTATGTTTTTAATGCTCCCGAAGATAAAATAGTGTGGGATGTTGGACACCAGTGTTATACTCATAAATTAATTACAGGAAGAGCTAATAGATTTCACACAATAAGAAAATACGGAGGAATAAGCGGTTTTATTGCTCCATGGGAAAGTGTTTATGATACTTTTGCTGTTGGGCATGCAGGAACATCTCTATCTTCTGCTCTTGGTTTAGCAAAGGCAAGAGATTTGAAAGGAGAAAAATATAAAATAATTGTTATTATAGGAGATGGGGCTTTAACTTCGGGGATGGTATGGGAGGCATTGAATCAAATTGGTTTTTTAAAGACAGATTTAATTGTAATTTTAAATGACAACGAACACTCTATATCTCCAAATGTAGGTGCTTTGGCAGTTTACTTAGCAAAGTTAAGGAATCATCCTTTATTTAGATTTTTTAAGCAAACAACTCAAAATATTTTACGATCTTCCTCTTTTGGAAAATTCTTATTAGATTTAGATTTGAAATTTGAAAGAGGATTAAAAAGTTTACTAATAGCAAAACCTATTTTTGAGGATTTGGGTTTTAAGTACTTTGGTCCTTTTGATGGACATGATATTCCTCTTCTAGTTTCAGTCTTAAATAGTGTGAAGAGAAATTTTAATACACCTGTATTAATTCATGTAGTAACTAAAAAGGGTAGTGGACACAATGAAGCAGAAGCTTATCCTCCAAAATATCATAGTGTTTCTGCACAATCTGAAAGAGTAAGTAAATGTCTTACATATACTGAAGTATTTGGGAAAACATTAGTAGATTTGGCCAAAAGAGATGATAAAATAGTCGGAATAACTGCAGCTATGCCTGAAGGGACTGGATTGATATATTTTGCAAAAGAATTTCCAGAAAGATTCTTTGATGTAGGTATTGCAGAGGAGCATGCAGTAACCTTTGCTGCTGGTCTTGCTATTTCAGGATTTAAACCTGTTGTTGCGATCTATTCTACTTTTTTACAAAGAGCTTTTGATCAAATAATCCATGATGTTTGTCTACAAAAATTACATGTAGTCTTTGTTTTAGATAGAGCAGGAATTGTAAGTGATGATGGTCCAACTCATCAAGGTATTTATGATTTTTCTTATCTTAGGATAATTCCTAATATGGTTATAATGGCCCCAAAGGATGAAATGGAACTTAAATCTATGCTTTATACTGCTATAAATTATAAGGGCCCTATTGCTATACGCTTTCCTAAAGGTAAGGGATATGGTGTCGATATAAATAAGCCTTATGAAAAAATTGAGATAGGAAAGGGAGAGATTCTAAGAGAAGGTAAAGATATATTATTTTGCGCAATAGGATCTATGGTTTATCCTGCTTTAAAAACTGCAGAACTTCTTTTGGAAAAGGGTATAAATCCCACTGTTGTGAATATGAGATTTTTAAAACCATTAGATTTTGTTTTACTTGAAGATCTTATAAAATTTCATTCTATAGTAGTTACCTTTGAAGAAAATATTATAACAGGAGGCTTATTTACAGCAATTTCTGAGTGGATTAGTAAAAATGATATTTTTGTTAGACTTATTCCCTTTGCTTTACCTGAGAAATTTTTGGAACAAGGAGATGCAGATTTTTTAAAGGAAATTTATAATCTTACACCACATAAGATTTCAAAAATTTTAGAAGAAATATTGCTATTAAAAGTTAAGAACTTATGAAGGAAAGAATAGATATATTATTAGTAAAAAAAGGATTTTTCGAAAGCAGAGAAAAAGCTAAAAGAGCTTTAATGGCAGGTTTAGTAATAGTTAATGGGAGATTAATAGATAAACCTGATATGAGATTTCCTACAGAGGTAAAAATTGAGATTAAAAAATCTCTCCCCTATGTTAGTAAAGGAGGATTTAAATTAAAAAAAGCATTAGAAATTTTTAAGCTTAATGTAAAAGATTTTGTAGTTTTAGATATTGGCGCAAGCACAGGAGGTTTTACCGATTGTCTTCTTAAAGAAGGAGCAAAAAAAGTCTATGCTTTAGATGTAGGAAAGGGAATACTTCATGAAAGTCTAAGAAATGATCCAAGAGTTGTTGTTATGGAGGGAGTAAATGCAAGATATATAAAAAGTGAGGATTTTCAGGAAAAGTTTGATCTAATAACTATAGATGTATCTTTCATTTCATTATTAAAGATATTTCCAAGGCTTCCTAATCTTTTAAAAGAATGTGGAAAGATAATTGCACTAATTAAACCTCAATTTGAAGCTGGTCCCGATAAAGTAAAAAGAGGGGGTATAGTTAGGGACTTAGAAGTACACGTTGAAATAGTAAAAAAAATTGTCAACGAGGTTAAATCTTTGAATTTTTTTCTAGAAAATCTTACTTACTTTTTTAGTAAAAAAGGGAAGGGAAATATTGAATATCCTTCTCTTTTTGGAAAAGAGAATAAAGAGATAGACTTTGAAAAGATTATAAAGGAGGCATGGAATCTCTGGAACTTAAGACTTTACTCCAAAGAGTAGGAGTTATTTATAACCCAAGAAAAAGAGAGGCAAAAAAATTAATTTTAGAATTACAAAAGTGGGGAAAAAATAATTCAAAAGAAATATATTTTCTAAACAAAGAACAGTTTATTGAAAATATAGATCTAGTTTTTGCTATAGGCGGAGATGGTACGGTTCTGTATGCTCTTCAAAAAGTTGCAAAACATAATATTCCTGTTTTAGGAATAAATACAGGAAGATTAGGGTTTTTGACAACTATGGAGGCTAAGGATTTTGAAAGAAAAATTCATATTTTAGAGAAAGGAGAATTTTTTATAGAAAAACATCCTGTAATAGAATTAAATATTAATCCTAAAAATGTGTCATATTATGTATTTAATGAAGTAGTCCTATTAAAAGCGGAGAATACTCCTCTTATATCCTTTGAACTTTCCTTTGGGAATGATAGTATTATAACACCTCCTGCAGATGGTTTAATTGTAGCATCTGCCTCGGGTTCTACTGCTTATGCTCTTTCTGCAGGTGGTCCAGTTATTTTCCCAGAGTTGAGTGTAGTAGAGATTCTTCCAATTTGTGCACACTCTCTTTCTTCTCGTCCTTTGATTCTTTCTTTTGATAGAGAAATTACATTTTCTCTACCACGAAGAAAATGGCAAGTGGAAGTATGGATTGATGGAAAACAAGTGGATTTGATAGGTAAAAATGAAAATGTTATTGTTAAAAAGGCTCCATTTAGTGCAGAATTACTATTTCTAAAGGACTGGAATTTCTTCAAAAGATTAAAGAAAAAGCTCCATTGGAGGTAGAGTGAAAATGCTTTTAGCTTTACATGTGAAGGATTTTGCTATTATAGATGAGATAACCATCGATTTTCATGAGGGTTTAAATGTAATTACTGGAGAAACAGGTGCAGGTAAATCTCTTTTAATAGACGCTTTGTCATTTTTATTGGGAGAGAAGGCGTCTACTGATATTATTAGAACAGGAAGTAATAAAGCTATAGTTGAAGCTCTTTTTTTAGTTAATCCATTTATCGAAAGTATTTTAGATGAATGGGGCATTCCAAAGGAAGAAGATAAAACTCTTTTAGTATATAGAGAAGTCAATAAAACTGGCAGAAGTAAGTGTAGAGTAAATGGGGAGTTAGTTACAGTAGGTATGTTAGAAAGATTACTTTCTAACATAATGGAAATACATGGACAATACGAGCACCAAAAAATTCTTCGCAGAGATACTCAATTGGAGTTATTAGATCTTTTTGGAGGAGAGGAATGTTTGAAGCAAAAACAAATTGTAAAGGAATTATTTGAAACTCTAAGAGAATTATATTCTGAAAGAGAAAATATCTATGAAAAAGAAAAAGAACGTCAACAGAGAATAGATCTTCTTAGATTTCAAATAGAAGAAATAGATAGGGCTAAGTTAGTAAAAGGAGAAGAAGAGGCATTACTTGAAGAGAGGAAATTTCTTCAGAATCTTGAAAAGATAAAAAATAGCTTAGAAGAAGCTTACTTTTTACTTTACGAAACCCAAGATCCTAGAATTTCTGCTTTAGACCAAATAAGTAAGAGTCTTAACTTCTTATTGTCTCTATCTTCCCTGGATAAGAATATTGAGCATATATGTGAATTATTATCTACTTCAAAATTATATTTAGAAGAAGCTGTAGATTCTTTAATCCGTTTTAGAGATGGATTAAATATAGAATCTTCAAGATTGGAAGAAGTTGAAGAAAGATTATATAGAATTTCCAATCTTAAAAGAAAATATGGAAGAACTATAGAGGAAATTCTTGAATATAGGAAAAAAATTGAAGAAGAATTAAGAGAGTTATTAAGCAGTGAAGAAAAACTTGAAGAAATTGAGAATGAGATACAAATATTAGAAGAAAGAATTGTTTTAGAAGCTAAAAAGTTATCGGAAATTAGAAGAGAAGTTTCTAAAAATCTAGAAAAAAATATAGAAAAAGAACTTAAGGATTTAGGAATGGAGAATGCCAAATTCTCTGTAAGATTTTTAGAACCCACAGGTTCTCATTTTCTTTTGGTAAAAGATATGAAATTAAGTAGTAAAGGTTTAGAGGAAGTAGAGTTTTTACTTTCTACAAATCCTGGTGAGGATTTAAAACCTCTTAGAAATGTTGCTTCTGGGGGAGAGATCTCAAGAATTATGTTAGCTTTAAGAACTATTATTAATAAGATTGATCAGACACCTATTTTAATTTTTGATGAAATAGACACTGGAATTGGAGGGGAAACTTCATATCTGTTAGCTCAAAAACTTTGGAATATATCAATAGGTAAACAAGTATTTTGCGTTACTCATTTACCACAGATTGCAGCATGGGCAGATGCACATTTTTATGTAGAAAAGAAAATAATAAATGAACAGGCTCGTGTAAAAGTAAGTATGTTAGAAGAAAAATCAAGAATAATTGAGTTATCAAGAATGTTTGGGGGAAGTATTGTATCTGAAGTTAGTCAACAACACGCAAAGGAGATGTTACAAAGAGCCAATGAGATAAAAAGAAGTTTAAAAGATAAAGAGATACTAGAATCGCTTTCTATTAATAAAGGAGAAAATCCATGATAGAGAAAATATTAAGGGAAAAGCTAGTATATAAGGGTAAGATTGTAAATATAAAAGAAGTAGAGGTAGAATTACCAAATGGCAAAATTGGAAAGAGAGAGATTGTAGAGCATCCTGGTGCTGTTGCTATTCTCCCTATAGATCAGGAAGGTGGTATTTTTTTTGTAAAACAATATAGAATGTGCACAGGAGAGATATTATTAGAAATTCCAGCAGGAAAGTTAAATTATGGAGAGGACCCATATCAATGTGCTATAAGAGAGTTAGAGGAAGAAATTGGCTATAAGGCAAAAGATTTGAAATTGATACATGCCTTCTTTACATCGCCTGGTATAAGTAATGAAATTTTATATCTCTTTGAGGCAAAAGATCTTGAAAAAACTCAAATAAATCCTGATGAAGATGAGTTCTTAGAAATTATTATTATAAAAAGAGAAAACTTAAAAAAGTTAATTAAGGAAAATAAAATTAAGGACGCAAAGACACTAATAGCTCTTTATTATTATCTTACAAAGGAGGATTTTTAAAATATGATCATTGGAGTTCCAAAAGAGATTAAACCTGAAGAAAATCGGGTTGCTATTGTGCCAGGAGGAGTAGAGACCTTAGTTCAAAGGGGACATAAGGTTATTATAGAAAAAGGAGCAGGTATTGGTAGTGGTTTTTCTGATGAAGAGTACAAATGGGCAGGTGCAAAAATTGTACAAAGACATGAAGATGTTTTTTATGAGGCAGAATTGATATTAAAAGTAAAGGAACCATTGCCTGAAGAATATTCATTGTTAAAAGAGGGACAGATCTTATTTACATATCTACATCTTGCTGCTTCTCAAGAGTTAACTATAAATCTTTTAGAAAAGAAAATAATTGGAATAGCTTATGAAACAGTTCAAAACGAGGATGGTTTTCTGCCTTTACTTGCTCCAATGAGCGAAATTGCTGGCAGAATGGCACCTTTAGAAGGAGCAAAATATCTAGAAAAACCCTATGGAGGTAGAGGTATTCTTCTTTCTGGAGTTGCTGGAGTCCCTCCTGCTACTGTAGTGATTCTTGGAGGTGGAACTGTCGGTTTTAATGCTGCAAGGATAGCCCTTGGAATGGGAGCTCAAGTAACAATATTGGATATTAATCCTAGAAGATTAAGATTTTTAGATGAATTTTTCCATGGAAGAGTTACAACCATGATTGCTGATAGTTTTAACATAAAAATGGTGGTGAGATATGCTGATTTACTTATTGGAGCGGTTTTAATTCCTGGCGCAAAAGCTCCCAAAATTATTAATCGAGATATGCTTAGAAGTATGAAACCAGGAGCAGTATTTATTGATGTTGCAATTGATCAGGGAGGGTGTTCTGAGACCTCGAAACCAACGACCCATTCCAATCCTATTTATGAGGAGGAGGGAATTATACATTACTCTGTTTCTAATATGCCTGGAGCTGTACCTCGCACTGCAACTCGGGCTTTAACATTAAATACTTTACCCTATGTTTTAGAATTAGCTGATAAAGGTTGGAAAAAAGCTATAAAGGAAAATTCAGCATTACGACTAGGAGTTAATTTAGTGAAAGGTAAAATTACCTATAAGGCTGTATCTGAAGCCTTTAATTTGCCTTATACACCACTAGAGGAGCTATTAGAAAATTAATACTATTGTGTGTTTTCTAGTAAGTTAATCAACTCAATTAAATCTCTAGAAGTAAACTGATATATATTACCACAAAATTCACATCTCACTTCTGTGGTTTCCTGCTTGTTGAGTAATTCTCTTATTTCATTAATACCTAAAGCTAATAACACATTTTCTGCTTTGACTCTACTACACCTGCAAGAATAACTGATCTTTTCAGGAGTAAATATTTTTCTGTCTAAATCTTTCAATATTTTCTCTACTATTTCCTCAGGAGTAACACCATCTAATATAAGCTTACTTGGAGGATCCATGGAAGCTATATTATTTTCAAGTTTTTCGATTATTTTTAAAGAAGTATCTTGAAAAATTTGTACAATATATCCTCCTGCTGAAGAAACTTTTCCTGATTTATCTATATATACTCCCGCAGCTACTGCAGAAGGTTGTTGCTCAGAATGACTAAAATAATAGGCTAAATCTTTGGCGATGCTACCTGAAACTAGATTTGTTGAGCCTCTATAAGGTTCCTTTAACCCTAAGTCTCTTACAATACTTATTATTCCCTTTTGCCCTACAGCTCCTGACACATCTAATTTTCCATCGGATGTAGGAGGAAGATCTATATATGGTCTTTTCACATATCCTCTGACGTTTCCGTGGGCATCTGCATCCACGAAAATTCCACCTAAAGGACCATTACCTAATATTTGAAGGCTTATAGTTTCCTTTCCTTTAAGCATTTTTCCCATAATTGCAACTAACGTTAATGCTCTACCTAAGGCTGCTATTGCTGTGGGAGTAGCGTTATGTATTTTTCTTGCTTTTTCTACTAGGTCAGTAGTTCTTGCTACATATACCATTATTTTACCTTTTTCTCCTATACCTCTTACCAAATAGTCCATAAGTTTCTCCTCCTTAGGAATCTATAGAAGAATAACTCAAAATTTGTAAAGCTTCAATAGAGATTCTTTATTTGACTTTTTAAATTAGTGTTTTTATAATGAGTAAAAGTTTTAAAGGGAGGCTAGAGAAAAAATGAAAAAAATTTTATCATTATTATTAATTTTTGTTATCATTTTGAGTTTACCTGCTCTTTCTGCTAGTGCTGTGGAAAGAATTAAAAAAGCAGGAGTTCTAAAAGTGGGAAGTGATGTTGCTTATGCACCCTTTGAATTTATGGAAGGCGACAAGCCTGTAGGGTTTGATATTGATATTGCACAAGAGATAGCAAATGCTTTAGGAGTAAAATTAGAGGTAATAAATACTTCTTTTGACGGTATTATTGCTGCTTTAAAGGCAAAGAAATTTGATATTATTATCTCTGCTATGACAATTACTGAGGAGAGAAAAAAAGAAATTAGTTTTTCTAAACCTTATTTTGATTCAGGCCAAATTATTGCAATAAGAGCTGATGATAACTCAATAAAGTCTGAAAAGGATTTAAAAGGAAAAATTGTAGGGGTTCAGTTGGGAACTACTGGAGAAATTACTGCGAGAAAATTAAAGGATAAGGTAGGTATTAAAGAAATTAGAAGCTACGAAACAATTCCTGAGGCTTTTATGGATTTAGAACTAGGAAGAATAGATGCAGTAATAAATGATATGCCTGTTTCTCTCTATTATGCTAAGAACCATCCCAAAATTAAGTGTATTGGAAAGCCCTTTACTATAGAAAGATATGGGATTGCAGTAAGAAAAGAAGATACTGATTTATTGATAAAGATAAATAAAATTCTTGATCAATTGAAAAAAAGTGGAAAATACGATGAAATCTATAAAAAGTGGTTTGGAACTTTGCCTCTTAAATAAAGGAGTGATAAGTTGGATTTTAATTTTGAGTTATTTATCGAAAGCATTCCATACTTATTAAAAGGCGCAGCTATGACACTGCGCCTTACTTTAATTTCTGTTAGTATAGGTATTATTCTAGGTTTAATCATAAGCCTTGGAAGAATCTCGAAAAATCCATTATTTAGATATCCTGCAAGTATATATGTAGAAGTCATAAGAGGAACTCCTCTTCTTATGCAATTGTTGATTATATATTATGCTTTACCTTCTATTGGGTTGAATCTTCCTGCTATAACTGCAGCTATCACTGGACTTTCTCTAAATTCAGCTGCTTATGTAGGTGAGATATTTAGAGGAGGAATTCAATCAATTGAAAAAGGACAAATGGAGGCAGCTCGTTCTCTTGGAATGACATATTTTCAAGCAATGAGGTATGTAATTCTTCCTCAAGCCTTTAGAAGAATTTTACCTCCATTAACTAATGAGTTCGCATCAATGCTCAAAGAGAGTTCCTTAGCTTCAACTTTGGCAGTCACAGAACTTTTAAGATCTGGTAGAGAATTAGTTGCTTGGAAGGCAAATGTCTTTAGTCCTTTTATAGGGGTTACTCTTTTTTACTTAATTATGACTATTCCTTTAACGAGATTATCAAGTTATTTAGAAAAGAGGCTAAAGAAGGGTGATTAAGGTTATTGATTTACATAAAAAATTTAAAAATTTACATGTTTTAAAAGGCATTAATTTGGAGGTTAATAAGGGAGAAGTATTAGTCTTAATCGGTCCTAGTGGTGGAGGAAAAAGTACTTTGTTAAGATGTATAAATCGTTTAGAGGAACCTACTAGCGGAGAAATATATATTAATGGGGTTTTAATAACAGATCCTAAGGTTGACATTAACAAAATAAGACAAAAAGTAGGTATGGTTTTTCAATTGTTTAACTTATTTCCTCATCTTTCGGTTTTAGATAATATTACTTTAGCACCAATAAAAGTAAAAAAGATGAATCCAAAATTAGCAGAGGAAAAAGCATATGAATTATTAAAAAGAGTCGGATTATCTGATAAAGCTAAAAGTTTTCCCTCTCAACTTTCTGGAGGACAGCAACAAAGAGTTGCAATTGCGAGAGCTTTAGCAATGGAACCTGAAGTTATGTTATTTGATGAGCCTACCTCATCTATTGATCCTGAGATGACAAAAGAAGTTTTAGACGTTATTAAACAGTTAGCTTTTGAAGGAATGACCATGATAGTAGCGACTCACGAAATGGGTTTTGCAAGAGAAGTTGCAGATTGGGTCATTTTCTTAGATCAGGGACAAATAGTAGAACAAGGACCTCCTTCCCAAATTTTCTTCTCTCCTCGTGAAGAAAGAACAATATCTTTTTTAAGTAAGATTCTTTAAAATCTTTCTCTTAGGTCTTATTTCTTTAATTCCAAGGGTATAAGGATGAAGAGCCTCGGGGATTAAAATGGAGCCATCCTCTTGTTGATAATTCTCCAATAATGCAATTAACGCTCTTGAAATTGCTATTGCAGTACCATTTAGCATATGAACATATTCTACCTCACCCGTTAGTCTTCTAAATCTAATATTTAGTCTTCTCGCCTGATAATCAGTACAATTAGAACAACTAGTAACTTCTCCATATTCTCCTCTTCCTGGCATCCATGCCTCAATATCAAATTTTCTTGCTGCTGGAGCCCCTAGATCTCCAGAGCATATATCTAATATTCTGTAAGGAATATCTAATTTTTGAAAAATTCTCTCTTCAAGGCTTAAAATATATTCATGCATACTCTTTGAATCTTCGGGTTTACAAATGATAAAAATTTCTGCTTTACTAAATTGATGAACTCTATATAAACCTCTGCTATATCTTCCATACGCTCCTGCTTCAGTTCTAAAACAATGAGAAAATCCTAAATATTTTAGAGGTAATTCAATTTCATCTATGATTTCATCTTTATGATAACCACCCAAGGTAATTTCAGCTGTCGCTATTAATCCTAAATTTGTTTCTTCGATCCTATATATTTGGGCCTCAGGTCCTCTAGGCTGAAATCCTATTCCGTCTAGAATTTCATTTCTAGCTAAATCAGGTGTAATAAAGAGTTTAAATCCTTCTGGTAAAAGCTGATCTATCACGAATTGAAAAAGTGCAAATTCTAATATAACTGCTTCATTTTTTAAATAATAAAAGTTACTTCCTGTAACTTTACTTCCTCTTTCAAAATCTATAAGATCGTTTATTAAAGCTAATTCTAAATGGTCTTTAGGAGGAAAAGAGAAAGTTTTAGGACTACTCCATCTTTTTAGCTCAATATTATCTTTTTCATCTTTACCCCGTGGAGTTTCAGGAAGAAGAAAGTTAGGAAGCTGCCATAAGTATTTATGCATTTCTTTGTCTAGATTTTCGAATTCTTTTTCAAGCTTTTCTATCTCTTCTTTCAATTCTTTTGCTTTCCTTATTAATTCATTTCTTTCTTCGTCTGTTTTTTTACCTATTTCTTGAGAAATTCTATTTCTTTCTTTTTTTAACTCATCTAATACTTTTTGTTTTTCTCTCCTTTTTCTATCTAGTTCTAGAATTAAATCTACATTGTATTTTTCTAAACTTAAATTTCTTAATAGTATATTTTCTTTCATTTCCTGAGCTCTTTCCCTTAACGTTTTAATGTCTATCATATTTAACCTCCTATAGTAAAAAATCTTAGTAATAAGAGAATGTTTACTATGTTAAAAAAGTAAAGCAAAATTGTTTCAGTAAAACTATTAGTTCTAAAAAGATTAAAACTTATTTTTAAATTAAAAGGGAAAAAAGGTCTTATTCCTGAAAAAGTAAAAGCATCACCTAGTAAATGACTGAGATAACCTATATTTATACCCCAAAAAATACCGTTATATGCTGAAAAAACAAAGGAAGGAAAATGTTCAAAATTTTTTTGAGGAATAACTAAAAGAATATTAAGTATTATTAAACTCCAAATACTATGAATGAAACCTCTATGGATAAAATATCTTTTAAAAAAATTTTTCAGAAATACTTTTAGAAAATTGAATCCGATAAAAACGGAAAATAGAAAATAAAAAAGATTACTTCTATTTATAGATGAAAAAATTTTTATTCCTAATAATAAAATTATAAAGAGACTTAAGAAATCAATGAGAGTATTTTGGGAAAGTAATCTCTTAGAAAATTGCGAATGAGGTGAATCTATATCAGGGATTAATGTTCCCCATACAACTCCCAATACAAATCCTATACTCCAACAAATTTGGTTTTGAAAAATATTCTTTATAAAATTAGGATAAAAAATTTGAGCTATCACAAAACTAAAACTTTGATGAGTTTTAGAAGTCAATTATATCCTCCTCTCTTTTTCTAAGCTTTATATTTATAATCTCTCCAAGAGTTATTTTAGGAGGAAGATTTTTTATTAGATAATTTTCTAATTCTTTTTCTTCTCTTTCTTTCAATAAAGCTTTTCTTGATAGAATTATTCTCCTTGAGATCATGTCTATAGAGATTATCTTAACTTCTATTTTTTGATTTATATTTAACTCAATATCATCTTCCTTTGTGCCTTTTTGAGAATTGGGAAGGAAACCTTCAATTCCAGGTTCTAACTCTAAAATTGCACCTTGATTATTTAGGCTAATTACTCTTCCAATAACATTCATTCCTTCGTAGTATTTTTTCTTTATTTCTTCCCATGGATCTTTTAGCAATGCCTTTCTACTTAAAAGAAGTCTTTTGTTTTCTTTATCAATTTCTACCACCTGGACTTCTAATGTGTCTCCGATTTTAAACATCTCCTCAATATTCTCAATTCTTTCCCAACTTAATAATCTTTTTGGTATTAATCCTTCTAATCCAGGTTTTATTTCTAAGAAAATTCCAAAATCAGTTATATTTATAATTTTTCCTTTAACTTTTTCTCCTTCTTTAAGAATTCTATCTACAACTTCCCAGGGATTTGGTTCTACTTGTTTTACACTTAGAAGTATTCGTCTGTCTTCAGGTTTTACATCTAATATTTTAACTTTTACTTTATCACCAACGCTAAAATTATCCTTTAAATTTCCAACCCTTCCCCACGAGATTTCTCCTGGAGGAACAAAACCTACTAGATTATTTATTTTAACTACAAGTCCTGAAGTTATCTTTATAATTTCTCCTTCCTGAATTGTTCCTTTTGGGTATTTTTCTAAAAAGACTTCCCAAGGATTTGGCTGAGCTAATTTAATACTGAGTTGAACTTCTTTCTTTTCTTCATTAATGTTTAAAATTTTTGCTTTTACAATATCTCCCCTTTGAAAATTTCTATATAAATTTTTAATAGGGAACCAAGATAATTCTTCATAAGGAATAACTCCTAAAATTCCAAAACCTAAATCTACTTTTAAACCATCATCATTGACTTCTTTTATTCTTCCTCTTATAATATCTGATTTTTTAATTTTCTCCCAAAGTTTCTGTCTTTTTTCTTCTAATTTTTCTTCTAAAACACTTCTGACAGAGAGGATAATCTGCTTTCTTTCAGGATTAAGTTTAATTATCCTTGCATTTACCTTCCTATTTATATAAGTATTAGGATTTCTTGGGCGATAAATATCAATAAGATTATGGGGAATAAATCCATATATTTCCTCTCCTACTTCTACAATAAATCCCTTTCCATTGAAATCTTTAATTCTTCCTTCTACAGTCTCATCATTCTCAAAAGCCCATATCAAGTTTTCCCATCCTTGCTTTTCTATAGCTTTTCTCTGGGATGTATGAATTACACCTTCTTTATGGTTAATATATTGTATCAGCAAAGGAACAGAATCTTTAATTTGACCCTTTTCTAGTTTCTTACGGAAGCTTAAAGTTGTTTCTGAAAGATCTAAATATGCATTGTATTTACCCCCAATATCTAACCAGATTCCTTGTTTTTCAATCATCAATATGTTTCCATAGACAATATTTCCTATCTCTAGATTTTCAAGAGAGATCTCTTCTAAGTTAATATCCATTATTTCTTCCATAATTTTCTTGACCTCCCAAATTTTTTTATTTATTATAACATAGGACTTGACTTTAATCTTATCTAAAGATATACTTTTTTTGTTAAAGCCGAGGTAGCTCAGCTGGCAGAGCAGCTGATTTGTAATCAGCGGGTCGTGGGTTCGAATCCCTCCCTCGGCTCCATGGGGAGGTACCCAAGTGGATAAAGGGGGCAGACTGTAAATCTGCTGGCGGAGGCCTTCGGGGGTTCGAATCCCTCCCTCCCCACCATTAGATCGCGGGGTGGAGCAGCCAGGTAGCTCACCGGGCTCATAACCCGGAGGTCGAGGGTTCAAATCCCTCCCCCGCAACCATTAAAAAAAGCCCACGTAGCTCAGTTGGTAGAGCGTACCCTTGGTAAGGGTAAGGTCACCGGTTCGATACCGGTCGTGGGCTCCACTTTAGAGTTTTAAATATTTTAATTATTATATAAAAAATTAAACATTTAGGAGGAAAAGAGGGTATGGCGAAGGAGAAATTTGTAAGGACAAAGCCACATGTGAATATAGGGACCATAGGACACGTAGATCATGGTAAGACTACGTTAACGTCCGCCATAACGAAGGTATTAGCGGCGGAGGGTTTAGCGAAGCCTTTAAGGTATGAAGACATAGACAAAGCGCCAGAGGAGAGGGCGAGAGGGCTCACTATAAACTTATATCATGCGGAGTATGAGAGTAAGAATAGGCATTATGCTCATATAGATGCGCCTGGTCATGCGGACTACATAAAGAATATGATAACAGGTGCTGCGCAGATGGATGGAGCTATACTTGTAGTATCAGCTGCTGATGGGCCCATGCCACAGACGAGGGAGCACATATTATTAGCGAGGCAAGTAAACGTGCCATACATGGTAGTATTTTTAAACAAGATAGACATGGTAGATGATCCTGAGATAATAGACTTAGTAGAGATGGAAGTTAGGGACTTATTAACGAAGTATGGATATCCAGGGGACGAGATACCCGTGATAAGGGGTTCAGCGTTGAGGGCGGTAGAGGTAATGGACAAGAATCCGAATACGAAGAGAGGGGAGAACGAGTGGGTAGATGCGATATGGAATCTAATAGATGCTGTAGACAGTTATATACCATTACCGGAGAGAGATATAGACAAGCCATTTTTGATGCCTGTAGAGGACATATTCAGTATAACAGGTAGGGGGACAGTAGTAACAGGGAAAGTAGAGAGGGGTAAGGTTAAGGTAGGTGATGAAGTAGAGATAGTAGGACTAACTGATGAAATAAGGAAGACAGTAGTGACAGGGGTAGAGATGTTTAGGAAGCAATTAGACGAAGGGATAGCAGGGGACAACATAGGGATACTATTAAGGGGAGTAGACAAAGACGAAGTAGAGAGGGGGCAAGTGATAGCTGCTCCTGGGAGTATAAAGCCTCATACACACTTCAAGGCGCAGGTATATGTATTAAAGAAGGAAGAAGGAGGAAGACACACACCCTTTTTCAGTGGATACAAGCCACAATTTTACTTTAGGACTACTGACGTAACAGGGGAGATAAGGTTGCCCGAGGGGGTACAGATGGTGATGCCAGGGGACAATTTAGAGATGGAGATAAAATTAATAAAGCCTATAGCTCTAGAAGAGGGGTTAAGATTTGCCATAAGAGAAGGTGGCAAGACTGTTGGAGCCGGAGTCGTAACTAAAATTATTGAGTAGATGAAAGAAGGGAAATATAATGAGAGTACATGTAATACTGGCGTGTACCGAATGTAAAAATAGAAATTATATAACAGAAAAAAATAAAAAGAACGATCCTGATAGACTAGAATTAAAAAAATATTGTCCCAAATGTAAAAAACATACAGCCCATAGAGAAATAAGGTAGGCCCGTAGCTCTAATAGGAAGAGCACCGGACTCCAAATCCGGGGGTTGCAGGTTCGAGGCCTGCCGGGCCTGCCAAAATTATTTATAAAAGAGGTTTTTGGAATGGTAGTAAAAAATAAATTTACAATAAGAGAAAAGATTAAAAATTTTTGGCTTGAGGAGAAAATGGAGCTAAAAAAAGTTCTCTGGCCAGATAGAGAGAAAGTTTTAAAACTTTCTCTGGCTTTAGGAGTAATGCTTTTTTTTCTTATTACCTTGATTGCACTTTATGATTTTATTTTTAATTTTATAACATCCTTAATATTAAGAAGTTCTGGAGGATAGAAGGGAAGCTCATATGGCTGAAGGAAAATGGTACGTAATACATACTTTAGCAGGACACGAACATAAAGTTAAAGCCATTATTGAAAGGCAAGTTAAGCTTTTACATTTAGAAGATAAAATATTCGAAATTGTTGTTCCTGAGGAAAAGGTTATGAGGGTTAAAGGAGGACGTAAAAGTATTCAAACAAAAAAAGTATTTCCAGGATATCTTTTTATTAGAATGGTAGAAGATGAAGAAGCTAAAAGACTTATTAGAACTACTTCTGGAGTAACAGGTTTTGTTGGAGCTCAAGGTAAGCCAAGTCCTCTTAACCCAGACGAGGAATATTGGATAAAGAAATTTATTGAGCAAAAAGAGATAAAACCCGAATTAAAAGTCAAAAAAGGTGATAGAGTGTACATAAAGAGTGGGCCTTTTATGGGATACGAAGGACAAGTTGATGAGGTCTTTCCAGAAAAAGGTACTGTGAGGGTTTTGCTATCAATTTTTGGAAGAGAGACTCCTACTGAAATTGATCATACTCAAGTTGAAAAGACAAGTTGAGGAGGGAAATAAAGTGCCAAAGAAAATAGTTGGTAAGGTAAAATTAAATTTAACTGCAGGAAAAGCAACACCTGCGCCACCAGTAGGTCCTGCATTGGGACAGTACGGTGTAAATATTATGGAGTTTTGCAAGGCTTATAATGCAGCCACAGCAGGCCAAGAGGGAATAATTCCTGTTGAAATTACAATTTATGAAGACAGAAGTTTTACCTTTATTACAAAAACTCCACCTGCTTCTGAACTGCTAAAAAGAGCTGCAGGAGTTGAAAAGGGTTCAGGAGAACCAAATAGAAATAAGGTTGGTCGAATTAAAAGAAGTAAGCTTAAAGAGATAGCTGAGATAAAAATGAAAGACTTAAATGCTAAAGATATTTTTGCAGCTATGAAAATAATTGAGGGAACAGCACGGAGTATGGGAATTGAAATTGTTGAGGATTAAGGAGGCTTAAGAAAATGGCAAAACATGGAAAAAGATATTTACAACTCTTGACTTTAATTGAACCAAATAAATTTTATAGTTTAAATGAAGCGGTAATTTTGGTAAAAAAATTAGCTACTGCTAAATTTGATGAGACTATAAATCTTTCTGTAAAATTAGGAGTAGATCCAAGGCATGCAGATCAACAGGTAAGGGGAACAGTTGTTTTACCTTATGGGACGGGAAAGGAGAAAAGAGTTTTAGTTTTTGCAGAAGGAGAAAAAGCTCAAGAGGCAAGAGAAGCAGGAGCAGATTATGTTGGTGGAGAGGATTTGGTAAAGAAAATTGAAGGAGGATGGCTAGATTTTGATGTTGCTATAGCCACTCCTGATATTATGGGAACCTTGAAAATACCATCAAGATTAGGTAAGATCTTAGGTCCAAGGGGATTAATGCCAAATCCAAAGGCAGGAACTGTTACCCAAGACATATTTAAAACTGTAAAAGAATATAAAAGTGGAAAAGTAGAATTCAGAACTGATAGATACGGAATAATCCATTTACCTATTGGAAAAGCTTCTTTTTCAGAAGAAGCACTATTGAAAAATCTTATCACAGCTCTTTACGCAATTTTAAAATTAAGACCTGCTACTGTGAAAGGTCAATATTTTAGAAGTGTTTATATTTCTCCATCAATGGGACCCAGTGTTCCCATTGAAGTAAAGAACTTAGCAGAAATTTTACGAAGGGAGGAAGTTGCTTAAGAAGTTTATTTTATAAAAAATTAAAAGGCCCAAGACCGTAGGTTTTTAAATTCCTACGTAGGCCTTACTGGTTTTAAAAAATATGTAGAATAACAAAGGAAAGCCAGAAGGCTTTCCTTTGTTTTAGATAACAATAAATAAGGAGGTGAAAAATTGCCAAAAGAAGAAAAAAAGCAAAAAGTAGAAGAAATTTATCAAAAACTACTACAGGCAAATAGTGTTATATTTACCGACTTCAAAGGGTTAACAGTAGCAGATCTCTCTCAACTAAGAACAAAATTAAGAGAGGTAGGAGCAGAGTATAGAGTAGTAAAAAATACCTTAGCTTTAAGAGCCTTTCAAAAGTATCTTCCTAATAAAAATGTTGAAGAATACTTGAGAGGGCCTACTGCATTTACTTATTGTTATGGGGATCCCTTTGGAGTTCTAAAGATTCTTGTAGATTTTTCAAAGGATCACGAGAATTTGAAATTAAAGGGTGGTATTGTTGAGGGTGAGTTATATAATCAAAAGGAAATAAAAGAATTAGCCAATTTACCACCAAAAGATGTATTGTTGTCAAAACTTATAGGTAGTATAAATAATCCATTAACAAGATTAGTTTTTGGATTAAAATGGCCAATCAATCAATTGGTTTGGACTTTAGAAGCTATTAAAAAAGAAAAAGAGAAAAATCTAGAACAATAAAGAGGAGGATTTAAAATGAATAAAGAGGAGATTATTCAAGCAATAAAAGAGATGAAGGTTTTAGAATTAGTAGAATTAGTAAAAGCCTTAGAAGAAGAATTTGGAGTTAGTGCAGCAGTACCTGTTGCTACAGCTGCAGTTTCTGCTGGACCAGCAGCTGCACCAGTAGAAGAAAAGACAACTTTTGATGTTATATTAAAAGATGCAGGTGCTAATAAGATTAAGGTATTAAAAGTAGTTCGTGAAATTACAGGTTTAGGATTAAAAGAGGCTAAGGATTTAGTTGATTCAACACCTAAACCTGTGAAAGAGGGAGTAAGTAAAGAGGAAGCAGAAGATATCAAGAAAAAATTAGAAGCAGAGGGTGCAGTTGTAGAAATTAAATAAAAAAGGGGAAGAGGGCTTACTCTTCCCCTAATTTAAATCCATCATGTAAAGCTTGAACAGCCTTTTCTACTAAATTTCTCCTGATTATACAAGTGATCTTTATCTCTGAGGTTGTAATCATTTCAATATTTATGCCGTTTTCTGCTAATATTCCAAACATTTTTGCCGCGATTCCTGGAGTTGCCTGCATACCCCAGCCTACTATGGATACTTTTCCTACTTGATCATCGTAGATGACATCCTGCGCATTTATCTGAGGTATAATTTCTTTTACAATTTTTATAGCATTTGACAACTCCTTTTCAGGAACAGTGAAAGATAGATCAGTAATTCCATCTTTGCTTACGTTTTGTACAATATCATCTACATTAATTGCTGCTTCTCCTAAAGGTGCAAAAATTTTATAGGCAATACCTGGTTTATCAGGCACTCCAAGAATGGTTATTTTAGCTATATTCTTATTATGAGCAATTCCCGTTATTTTTTTCTTTGACTCCACTCTTTCAACCTCCCCAATAAAGGTCCCAGAATTTTCATTAAAGCTTGACCTTACCACAATTGGTACCTTATAATTAGCTGCTAAATCCATAGCTCTTAATTGCATAACTTGGGCTCCTTGACTTGCAAGCTCTAACATTTCTTCATAGGAAATATAATTTAGTTTTCTAGCGTTTGCTACAATTCTTGGATCTGCGGTAAATATTCCGTCAACATCAGTATAGATTTCACAGAGATCTGCTTTCAAGGCATAAGCTAATGCTACAGCAGTTGCGTCAGAACCTCCTCTTCCAAGGGTAGTTATATTATTGTTATCTAAATCATAACCCTGAAACCCTGCTACAACTACAACTTTTCCTAAGCTTAATTCCTTTAAAATTCTTTCAGGTTTTATAGATGTGATTTGTGCCTTTGTATGAATAGAGTTAGTATATATTCCTGCCTGTCTTCCAGAGAGAGAAATTGCTGGAACTCCGATTTCTTGTAGAGCCATTGTTAAGAGTGCAGATGAAATTCTTTCTCCTGCAGATAATAAAACATCCATTTCTCTAGGATTAGGATTTTTAGTTATCTCTTCTGCCATAGATATTAACTCATCAGTAGTATCACCCATGGCAGATACTACTACAACAACCTTATATCCCTCTTCGTAATATTTCTTTATTCTTTTTGCAACATTCTTAATTCTCTCTATACTACCAACAGAAGATCCTCCAAATTTCTGAACAATTAACCTCAATTTTAACCTCCCTTAATAATTTCTTCTAATATTTGAACAGCATTAAGAGCTGCACCCTTTCTTATATTATCAGATACTACCCAAAGATTTAAAGTGTTTTCTTCAAAAAGATCTTTTCTTATTCTTCCCACAAAAACTTCATCTTTTCCATCACAAAGAAGGGGATAAGGATATATTTTGTCCTTTGGAGAGTCTAAAACTTTTACCCCAGGTGCATTATTCAAAATATTATAAACTTCTTGAAGAGTGAATTCTCGAGAAAATGTAGCAGTTATTGACTCAGAATGTCCTCTAATAACTGGAATTCTCACGCAAGTTACTGAAATTTTTAGATTAGGAAGATGAAGAATTTTTCTGCTTTCTCTAACCATTTTCATCTCTTCTCGAGTATAATTATTATCCTCAAAATTATCTATTTGAGGAATAATATTGAAAGCTATCTGATATGGGAAAACTTTTGGCTCTATTTTATCACCATTTAAGAATTCTCTTGTTTGATTTAAAAGTTCTAAAACAGCGTCTTTACCTTTACCTGATACTGACTGATATGTAGAAACAACAATTTTTTCTAAGTTAAATTTTTTATGAAGAGGAAAAAGAGCAACAACCATTTGTATTGTAGAACAATTAGGATTTGCAATTATATTCTTATGTTCTTTCAAATCCTCAGGATTTACCTCAGGAACAACAAGGGGTACATCAGGATGCATTCTAAAAGCATTGCTATTATCTATAATTATCGTTCCTCTCTTAGCTACCTCTGGAGAAATTTCTAGACTTATTTCTTCTCCAATAGAAAATAAAGCAAAATCAGCTTTTGCAATTTTTTCAGGTCTTGCCTCTTCTACTTTTATCTTTTCTTCTCCAAACTCTACAAAGGTTCCTTCAGAACGAGAAGAAGCAAAAGCATATAATTCTTTTATAGGAACTCTTCTTTCATAAAGAATTTTTAACATTTCCTGACCTACCAAACCTGTA
The DNA here is from genome assembly GCA_025060475.1 of Dictyoglomus sp. Classification (NCBI taxonomy): domain Bacteria; kingdom Pseudomonadati; phylum Dictyoglomota; class Dictyoglomia; order Dictyoglomales; family Dictyoglomaceae; genus Dictyoglomus; species Dictyoglomus sp. The sequence goes on from JANXBZ010000003.1 coordinate 77,453, forward strand.
GCTCCAACAACAGCTATTTTATAGCTCATGCTTCTCCCTCCATAGAAATTTTCTCAAGTATAATTCCTTTATCACAAATGTCAAGAATCAAAATTTTTCCATCAATTCTTTCTCGATTAAGCTCTTCCTCGAAAAATTTCTTCATAGATTCTGCTTTATCTCTAAATACTAAAATTAAAAGAGATGGTCCTGCACCACTTAAAACAACTCCTAGAGTTTCTTCTTTAATTGCTTTATTCAAAAAGAATTTTGATTCAGGAATTAAAGGAAATCTATAGGGTTGATGGAGATAATCTTTGAGTCCCAATTTTATTAGTTTCTCATCTTTATATACAAATCCAGCAAGAAGAAAAGCTAGACTTTGAAGATTTTTAACTATATCCTCTCTTGAATATAATTTAGGCAGAATACTTCTTGATTTATCTGTTGATAATGAATAAGAGGGTATAAAAATAAGTCCACAAAGATCTTCAGGATATGGAAAACTTGATATATTAAGCATACCATTTTCTATGTTACAAATTGTCAGTCCTCCATTATAGGCTCCTGCTAAATTATCAAAATGTCCTTCTAAGGAAAAAGCTAGTTTAAATTTTTCTTCTTTTGAAAGACTTTTTCCAGAGATAATTTCTGCAGAATAAATTCCTCCCCATATGACTGCAGCGCTACTTCCTAAACCTTTTCCTATTGGTATTTGGGAATTTAGTTGAATTAAATAATTATTAGGTTCAAAACCTAATATTTTGAAAGTTTTTGAAAGAGTTTTTAAGAAAAGATTATTATTTTTATCCAATTTCTCTATATCTTCACCAAGATAAATTATTCTTTTTTCAAAATACTCTGTATCAACATAAATTTCTAAAAAAAGATTCCATGCTATAGCTAAGGTGTCAAATCCTGGTCCTAAATTTGCAGAAGTTGCTGGAATTTTTATTTTCACTTTCATGAGTTTAATATTCTAAGCAACTCTTCAATTTTAGGATCTATTTCGTAGGATATTTTGGCATTTTTTAATGCAGAATCAGGATCTTTAAGCCCATTTCCTGTTAATATACAAACTATATTTCCGTATAAAGTTAATTTCTTTTCTCTTAATATCTTTTTCACACCTGCCCAGGAAGCTGCAGAAGCAGGTTCAACAAATATTCCTTCTTTGCTTGCTAATTCCTTTTGAGCTAGAAGTATTTCTTTATCAGAAACCATATCTATAATACCTTGAGATTCTCTTATAGCATTCAAAGCCTTTTCTCCACTTGCAGGATTTCCAATTCTTATCGCAGTAGCAATAGTTTGGGGATTTTCTATAGGACGTCCTAAAACTAAAGGTGCGGATCCTTCTGCCTGAAAACCAAGAAGTTTTGGTAATTTTTTTATTTTTCCTAAGGAATAATATTCTTTAAATCCTTTCCAATAAGAAGTAATATTTCCAGCATTTCCTACAGGAATTGCTAAAAATTCAGGAGAATCTTCTAAAACATCACATATTTCAAAAGCTGCAGTCTTTTGTCCTTCTATTCTAAAGGGATTTATGGAATTTACTATCTCTATAGGATAAAATTGAGATATTTCTTTTACCAAATTTAGAGCAGAGTCAAAATTTCCGTTTACACTTATCACTTCTGCACCATACATTATTGCTTGAGCTAATTTTCCTAAAGCAATGGCGTTTTTAGGTAAAAGAACATAGGATTTTATTCTTGATATACTTGCATAGGCTGCAGCTGAGGCTGCTGTATTTCCCGTTGAAGCACATATTATAGCTTTAGCGTTGTTCTCTAAAGCTTTTGCTACAGCAACAACCATACCTCTGTCTTTAAATGATCCCGTTGGATTCATACCTTCATATTTTAAAAAGAGATTGATTTTATATTCTTTACTTAAATTTTCAGCATATATTAGGGGAGTATCACCCTCACAAAGAGTTATAATTGGAGTTTTTTCATTTATAGGTAAATAATCTCTATATTTTAAAATTACACCCTTTCTCATTTTAAACCTCAATTCTTATTAAAGAATTCCATTCTTCTAAAATTGGTAATTTCTGAATTTCAGAGATTGCTTTTTGAATATCTTTTTCATAGGTAACATGAGTTAAAATGACAATTTCTGCTTTTTCATTTTCTATATTTGTTTCCTTTTGAATAACAGAAGCAATACTTATATTATTTTCTCCTAAAACTTTAGCTATTTGAGCTAAAACACCAGGTTTATCTTGAACCCAAAATCTTAAGTAGTATCTTGTCTTAATTTCTCCCCAAGGTTTCAAGTTTGATGGATATAAATATGCAAAGTTGTAATATCTTGGATGTGAATGAATTATACTGTAGCTTAGTTCTAAAATATCTGATAACAAGGCCATAGCAGTAGGCTTTGGTCCAGCGCCAGGTCCATATAATATTATATTTCCTCTTCTTTCTTCTTTAAATAAAACTGCGTTATTTACTCCTCTGACCGCTGATAACATATGATTTTGTGGAATCATAGTAGGATGAACTCTTATTTCTAAAGTTCCATTATCCTCTCTTGCTAATGCTAAAAGTTTTATGGAATAGCCGAGAGATTTAGCATATTCTATATCTCTTAAGGTGATCTTTTCTATTCCTTCTCTAAATATATCCATTGGTTTTATAGTAGTATGAAAAGCTAAAGAGCTTAAAATAGCAATTTTGTATACACTATCTAAACCCGAAATATCTTTATAAGGATCTGGCTCAGCATATCCTTTTTCTTGTGCTTCTTTAAGAACTACAGAAAAATCTGATTTGTTTTCCTCCATTTTAGTTAATATATAATTTGTAGTTCCATTTAGAATAGACCAAATTTCTTTTATTTTATCTACAACTAAACCCTCTTTTATTGCCTTTATTACTGGAATACCTCCCCCTACGCTTGCTTCAAAACCTAAATCTACTCCTTTTTTTCTTGCAAGCTTGAATAATTCATCTCCGTATAATGCAATTATTTCTTTGTTTGCAGTGACCACATATTTTCCATTTTCTATGGCTCTTTTAATAAAAGTATACGCAGGTTCTTCTCCCCCCATAACTTCAATAACTAATTTTATTTCAGGATTATCAATTATTTCTTCTACCTTAGTTGTTAAATAAAAATTAGGAATTATTCTCGGTCTTGAAAGATTTCTTACTAAGACCCTTACAATATCTAAAGGTTCTCCTAATAGATTTAAAATATTTTCATTTTCTTTTTGTATTACTTCCCAGAGAGCTTGACCTACTTGTCCACCGCCTAAGATTCCAATTTTCATTTTTGTCCTCTAATTAAGTCTTCTAGTTTTTCTCTTTCTACAACCACATAATCCTTTCCATTTTCTACCATTATTACTGCAGGTCTCAAAACAGCGTTATACCAATTAAACATTGAAAAATTATATGCTCCTGTGGAAAAAATTACTACAAGATCTCCAAGATTAGGCCAGATAGCTTCAAGCTCCTGGATAAGAATATCTCCTGATTCACAATGTTTTCCTACAAGCCTAAATAACTTCTTTTCTTCATTGTTACTTATTAACAATGCTGTGTATTTTGCCCCATATAGAGAAGGTCGAATATTGTCAGACATTCCTCCGTCTACCGCAATATAATTTCTTGTGTTGGCTATAGACTTCCTACTCTCAACTCTGTATAGAGTCACTCCTGCTCTTCCTACTAAAGATCTTCCTGGCTCACATATAAGAGTAAAGAAGTGAGGAAATTTTTCTTTAAAGTTTTCAGATACATATTTAGCAAGATCTTCAATAGAGGGTGGCAAATCTTGAGGGGTATATGCTATTCCTAATCCACCCCCAATACTTATTTCTTCTAAAAGAATTCCCAATTTTTTAAGCTCTAATCCAAACTCAATTAAGACATCAGATAATTTTACATAAACATTTAAATCAAAGATTTGAGAACCAATATGGGAATGAATACCTCTAAGTTTTATAAAAGGATCATTTTTAAGAGAAATAATTAATGATAAAGCGTCTTCTATTGGTAAACCAAATTTGGTATCCCTCTGTCCTGTTCTAATAGATTTGTGAGTGTCCGCCTCAATATTTGGAATAATTCTTACTAATATATTTATCTCTTTATTTTTTTTATTTGTTATAAATTTTATCTTTTCAATTTCATCAAAATTATCAACGATAATAGCATATATATCCTCATCAATTGCATATTCTAATTCTTTGAAACTTTTAGCATTCCCATGGAAATATATCTTCTTTGGATTTACTCCTGCTTTCCTTGTAATAAAGAGTTCTCCACCTGTTGATACTAAAAAACCTAATCCTTCTTTATCAAAAATTCTTATTACTTCTAATACAGGTAATGCTTTTACAGCAAATAGAACCTTAAAAGGAATATGGGAATATTTTTTCCAGGAATTTATATAATTTTGAGCCTGATTTGTTAATGTTTCTTTATCTAAAACGTATAGAGGGGTACCATATTTCTCCGCTAAATAGGAAATTGATACCCCCCCGATTTCCCAAATTCCATTTTTCTTTTTCATAGTTATTGGTAGTAAGAAGTCATTATTCATTAGCATAAACAGGACTCCCTACATCTTCTTGCTTTACATAATCATAAAACACTTTTCTTAATTCTTTTGTTATTTTGCCAGGTTTTCCATCTCCTATAATTCTTTCATCAATTTTTACGACAGGAACAATTTCCACTGCAGTTCCTGTTAAAAATACTTCATCTGCATTGTAAAGATCATATCGAGTTAGTAACTCTTCTTTTACTGGAATTTCCAAATACTTTGTTGCTAATTCTATAACTACTGCTCTGGTTATTCCAGCTAATGCTCCTATGTTTACTGGAGGAGTTTTAATTATACCCTTTTTAACAATGAAAACATTATCCACTGTTGCTTCTGTTACAAAACCTTGATGATTTAGCATTATACCTTCTGATGCACCTGCAATTCTTGCTTCTATTCTTGCTAGAATATTATGCAAGTAATTTAAGGATTTTATTCTTGGATCTAAAACATCAGTTGGAGATCTTCTTGTGGCTACAGTTACTGCTATTAAACCTTTTTCATAGACTTCTTGAGGAAAAACTCTTATTTTATCAGCAATAATTATTACTGTTGGGTTATCAACTTCCCATGGATCAATTCCAAGCCCCAAGGACCCTCGAGTAACTATAAGTCTTATATAGCTATCTCTAAGATTATTTACTCTTACCGTTTCAATAACTGCTTTTTTCATTTCGTCAAAGGTAAGGGGAATTTTTAACCATATAGCTTGAGCAGAAGCATATAATCTCTCAAGATGTTCATCTAATTTAAAAATTCTTCCATCATAACACCTAATTCCCTCAAAAACACCATCTCCATAGAGTAGTCCCCTGTCGTATACAGAAATTTTCGCTTCTTCAGTAGGAAGAAATTTTCCGTTTATGTATACTAACCCCATTTTACTCACTCCCTTTTTTGAGGTAAAATTATATAACTGTTGAAATAAAATTTCAATAAATTTTTTTGGAAAAATTAGCAGGAAAATGATATAATTTTTTAATGTATAAAAAACCTGCTCCAAGCTTGACTTGGGGCCAAAATTGTCCAAAGGGAGGTAAAGAATGCGAAGTTATGAATTGATGTGTTTAATTCGTCCAGAGTTAACAGAAGATGAGATACAAGGTTTATCTCAGGAGATACAAAACGAGATGCAGAGTTTAGGAGGAGAAGTAAAGAATGTAAATCTATGGGGGAAAAAGAGTTTAGCTTACCCCATAAAAAAGAAGAAGGAGGGCTACTACGTAGTTTATAATTTTCTTTTTCCTACGACTCAACTAAAAGAATTAGAAAGAAGATTAAAATTAAAAGAGAATATTTTAAGATATTTGTTAATTCTTAAAGATAAGGGAGATTAGAATAATGTTAAATAAAGTTCTTCTTATAGGTCATTTAACAAGAGATCCAGAAATGAGATACACTCCAAGTGGTATTCCTGTTACTACATTTAGAATAGCTGTAAATAGACCAAAAAATAGTAAAGGAGAACAAAATGCTGATTTTATTGATATTGTAACTTGGAGAAAGCTTGCAGAGGTTTGTGGAGATTATTTAAAAAAGGGAAGACTCGTAGCAATTGAGGGAAGTTTAAGAACCCGTTCTTATCAAACTATTGATGGGCAGAGAAGAAGAGTAGTAGAAGTTGTCGCTACGAGTGTTCACTTCCTTGGAAGGAAAGAAGAAGCTCCAGAAGTAATAACTGAGGAAATTCCTGAATCTCTTGAGGAAATCAGTGAGGAGGAAATTCTAGAGGAAATTCTCGAAGAAGGTGAGGAGGAAAGAGATGAGTAATTCTAAAAATGTCAAAACTCAAGAATTTAGAAGACCAGTGCTTAAAAAGAAGTATTGTGTATTTTGTAGTGAAAAAATAGAAGAAATTGACTATAAGAATATTGAAAGATTAAGGAAATTTATGACAGAAAAGGGTAAAATATATCCAAGAAGAGTAAGTGGAAACTGTGCTAAACATCAAAGACAATTAAGTCGTGCTATAAAAAGGGCAAGATATATGGGATTATTGCCATATATAGTAAAATAAACCTTTGGGGAGTGCGAACTCCCCAAGGAGGTTTAAATAGTGAATAAAAAAACCCAAGCAATAGTTGAAGGAAGTTTATTAGTTGGAATTGCAGTAATTATTTTTTGGTTGTCATATTTTATTTTTCCTTTTTTCTTTCTATGTTCTTTACCTTTTTTGTTTTTAAGTTATAGATGGGGTTTAAGAATAAGTTTTATTTCACTTATAATTTCTTTAATAATCTCAATTCTTTTTCTTACTCCATTAAATGTCTTTTTTCTTTTTTTCCCCTCAGGAGTCTTAGGAATAATATTAGGTTTTGGAATTAGAAATAACTTAAGTTTAGGAAGATTATTTTTCTTAGGAGGAAGTATAAATCTAATTTTGGAAATTTTGACCATCTTAGGGGGAATGTTTTTACTTAATATTCCCTTTGAAAAGGCTTTAGGTATTGACATTATGAAGGATAGTTGGAGAAACTCTTTAAGTTTTTTAAAATCCTTTTTAGACGAAAATTCTATTAAAGATCTATCAGAAAATTATAATCAAATATTTAATTTCTTGAATATTGTAATTCCATCAATATTAATCATCTCTTCATTTTTTCAAGTTATATTTAATTACTGGATTGCTCAGAAAATACTACAAAGATTTAAAGTAAATATAAGACCTATTCCTTCTCTAGAGACTCTTAAAATTCCTATAAAACTTTTAAATATCTTACTTATTATGCTTCTTATCTCTTTTTTTATATCCTATTTTTTGCCTCTTGGGGTTAATATTTTTAATAACTTTGTGTTTTTATTACAATTTTTGTTAATCACGGAGGGTTTTTTTGTTCTCTGGAGTTTTTTAAAAAATTTTATTTATTCAAAGATTATAAGAATTCTTATAATTTTTCTTTTTATATTCAATCCTCTTTTGACATTCCTTCTTTTTATCGTGGGAACTATTGATATTTTTTATCCTATACGAGAAAAGTTTTTAATGAGGGAAAAAATATGAAAAAATATAAGGTATTACTTTTAAAGGATGTAACTGGGTTAGGAAAGAAAGGTGAAATAGTAGAAGTTAGTGATGGTTATGCACGTAATTACTTGTTTCCTCGGGGGCTAGCTCAGGAAGTTACAGATAAAATGCTCAAAAGTATAGAAGAACAGAAATTATTACAGCAAAAAAAAGAAGAAAGAGCTATAATAAAGTTTAGAAAAGATAAGGAGTTATTAGAAAAAGAAGTGTTTGTAATAAGAACGAAAGTAGGAGAGAAAGGTAAGTTATTTGGAGCAATTACTTCTAAAGACATTGCGGAGGAAATACATAAAAAATGTAAAATTTTTATAGATAAGAAACAAATTTTACTAGAAGAACCTATAAAAAATATTGGGAAATATGATGTTAGTATTAAACTTCATCCCCAAATTATAGCTAAGATTAAATTGGAAGTTGTTCCAGAGTAAAAATGAAAAATAAAGAAGAAATATTAGGAAGAGTTCCTCCTCATAATGAAGAAGCAGAACAGGCTGTATTAGGAGCTATGCTTTTATCAAGGGACGCTATTGCAAAGGTTGTAGAAGTATTAAGACCAGAGAGTTTCTATTATGAACATAATGCTATCATTTTTAGAACAATCATCGATCTTTTTGAAAAGGGACTTCCTGTAGATCTAGTGTCTGTGACAGAAGAGTTAAGAAGTAAACAGCTTTTAGAAAGGGTGGGGGGAAGTGTTTATTTGGCATCTTTGTTAGAAGTGGTTCCTACGGCAGCAAATGTTGAGTATTACTCTCAAATAGTTGCAGAAAAGGCTCTTTTAAGAAGACTTATCAGTGTTGGAACAGAAATTGTTTCCTTTGGATATAGAGAAAATGAATCCCCAGAATATCTGGTTGATAAAGCAGAACAGTTAATCTTTGAAATTGCAGAGACCCATAGATTAAGTGGGCCTGTTCCTTTAAGAGATCTCTTGGCAAAGAGCTTTAAAGAAATAGAAAAACTTCATCAAACTGGAAGGCCTTATACTGGTATTCCTACAGGTTTTTGGGACTTGGATAGAAAAACAGGGGGACTACAACCTTCCGATTTAATTTTAGTTGCAGCTCGTCCTGGTATGGGAAAGACTTCTTTCTGTTTAAATATTGCTCAGCATGTAGCAATAGAAGAAAGACTTCCTGTGGTAATATTTAGTTTAGAAATGTCTAGTTTTCAACTGGCTTTACGTATGCTTGGGTCTGAAGCAAGTATTGATATTCATAGATTAAGGACAGGTCAGGTAAGAGAAAATGAATGGCCTAAATTAGCAAAGGCCTTTGGTAAATTGGCAGAAGCTCCTATTTATATTGATGATACCCCTAATTTAACAGTAATGGAAATGAGAGCACGGGCAAGACGTTTAAAGGCTGAAAGAGGTTTATCTCTAATTATTGTAGACTATTTACAACTTATTAGATTATTAGAGAAAAATAAAACAGAACATCAAGAAATATCAGAAATATCTAGAGGATTAAAGTCTTTGGCTAGAGAACTTAATATTCCTGTAATTGCCATATCTCAACTCTCAAGAGCAGTAGAGACAAGAGCAGAAAGGAGACCTCAGCTTTCCGATCTAAGAGGTTCTGGGGGATTAGAGCAGGATGCAGATGTTGTTATCTTTTTGTATAGAGAAAACTACTATAAATCTGCTCAAACTTCTGAAGAAGAATCTAATATTCCTGAAGAGGTAGAGGTAATTATTGCAAAACAAAGAAATGGTCCTACAGGAACCGTTAAATTACTTTTCTTAAAGGGTCCTACTGCTTTTAGATCTTTAAGTCTTAGGGAGGAAAGTTAATTGACTATTCCTATTTACTGTTTTATAATTTTTTTAAAAGAATGTTATTTTTCTTTAATTTTTTGTAAAGAATTTTCCAAATTTATTAATTAGGAGGGCTATAAATGGATGAGAGAGAGCAATTACTATCACTTATTATCTCCCTCGAAGATCAAGAGGAGATAGAAAGGTATTTAAGCCAATTTTTAGGGGAATCTAAAGCAAAAGCAGCTTTACTGGTGGATAAAAGTGGTACAGTTATTGGAGGTAAAGGAACTGCCTCACAATTTGATTTTGTAACGATCTCTGCTTTGGCTGCTGGTGCTTTCTCTGCAACTCAGGAATTAGCTAAATTATTAGGGGAAGAAGAATTTTCTTTAATCTTCCATCAAGGAAAAAGAAATCATCTTCATATCTCTCATATTGAAAAACAAGTTCTTCTCTTAGTGATTTTTGATGACTCTACAACTCTTGGTATGGTAAGACTCTTTGCTCAAAAAGCATGTCAGAATCTTGCTCAAATAATTAGGAAAATTAGAGAAAGACAAAAAGAATTACCCCAAGTTGAAATATCTTTTGGAGATGTGGAGGATTTCTTTAAAAAGTAGAAAAATTTAGGAGGAATTAAGATTTATGGCAATAGTAAATTATGCAGAAAAGGAAATAACATGTAAGATTGTATATTGTGGACCTGGACTCTCAGGAAAGACAGTAAATCTTCAGCAGATATATAAAACTGTTTCTCCAGAAAGAAGAGGAGAATTAGTTTCTTTAGCAACTGAAACAGAAAGAACTTTATTTTTCGACTTTTTGCCTTTAGAGATTGGTACTGTTCATGGATTTAAATTAAGATTTCAACTTTATACAACTCCAGGACAAGCCTTGTATGAAGCAAGCAGAAAGTTGATATTAAGAGGTGCTGATGGTTTGGTTTATGTTGTAGATTCTCAAAAAGAAAGATTAGAAGAGAATATAAAAATTTTTGAGGCATTAAAAAAGGAACTATCGATGGTAGGTTATAAATTTGAGGAAATTCCTTTTGTTTTTCAATATAATAAGAGAGATTTACCTAATATATCCTCTGTGGAGGAGTTAAATATACATCTTAATGTAGATGGTAAATATCCATATTTTGAAGCGGTAGCTATTGAGGGTATTGGAGTAATGGAAACTTTAAAAGGAATAATGCAATTGGTTTTGGGAAAGATAGGGAGAAAGTAGAGTTAAATAATTTAGATGTTTTTTACCTAACTTTATAGAAGGGAGTTGTAAACTTGAAGAAGTTATTATTTTTAGTAATTATATTGTTTATATTTATAACTCTTAGCTATTCTCAAGAATTACAAAGATGGGGTACACAAGAAGATATTTATATTGGTCCTCCTGTTGATCCTGATAAATATATATTAGGTCCTGGTGATAGATTAAGGTTATATTTGATAAAAGAAAAAGAAGCCCCAGAAATATACGATTTAATTGTTTCTCCTACTGGTTCTGTCTCTTTACCAATGATTGGAAGTATAAAAGTGTCCGATTTAACTATAAATAATGCAAATAGGGAAATTTCAAGACAGTTAATAAGACTGTATCCTAAAAGTATAATTTCTTTAGATTTGGTATATCCAAGGAGAATAAAGGTATTTATCAGTGGGGAAGTAGTAAATCCAGGAACTTATAATATGCTTGCATTAAGTAGATTAGATGATTTAATAAAGACAGCAGGAGGATTGAAGTCTTCTGCATCCACAAGAGGGATACAAATAAAAAGAGGTAATAGAATAATAGAGGTTGATTATTTAAAATTTTTAAAAGAAGGAGACTTAAGTCAAAATCCCTTTATTGAGGAAGGAGATTTAGTATATGTTCCTCTTATGAAGAAAAGTGTAAGAGTATTAGGGCAAGTAAAGAATCCAGGGATTTACGAGATAAAGGAAGGAGAAAGATTGTTAGATGTATTAAACATGGCTGGAGGGCTTAATGAAAGGGCTTCTCTTTTTGGCGCAACTTTAGATCGAGTATCGGGTGAAAGAATTGATTTAGATCTTTATAAATTGTTTTATGGAAAAGAAAAGGAAAGGGATGAAGTAAATTTATTTTTACAAAGTGGAGATACTATTAATATTATTCCAGAAATTAAAAGGGTTTATGTTTTAGGATTTGTGAAAAATCCAGGACCAGTACAATTAGTGGAAAAATTGGGAACTACTCCTGAAGGAGCAGTAATTTCAGGTCAAGCTATGGAAGGAGCAAGAATAAGCGAGATTATAAATAACGCAGGAGGAATACTTCCTAATGGAAGTCTTAGAAATATAGAAATAAGAAGAAAAGGAAATCCTAATAACAAGATTGTTGTAGATCTATATAAGATTTTAGTCTTAGGAGAGGTAGCAGAAGAGGAGATTAAAATATATCCTGGAGATGTAATTTATGTTCCTCCAATAACTATGACAGTAAAAATATTGGGACAGGTAAGGTTTCCAGGGGTTTATGAAATAAATCCAGGAGATAGAATAAGAGATGCAATTTTAAGAGCAGGAGGAATAACTGAGAAGGCAGGAAGAGAAAATGGGCAATTAGAAAGAGTAATCAATGGAAAAAAGGTAATATACACCTTTAATATTGCAGAAGCAATTCAAGGAAAAGAAAAAGATAATTTAATTTTACAAGACGGAGATACTGTTTATGTTTCGGAATTAAGAAGATTAGTTTATGTATTAGGACAAGTTAATATGCCTGGTGCCTTTGATTATAAAGAAGGAAGAAAATTAACAGAGTATATAAGTTTAGCGGGAGGATTAAAAGATAGAGCAGACCTTGGTAAAGTAGCTGTAATAAGAGAAGAAAATGGAGAATCAAGGATTATTCCTGTTAATCTTTCTGATATTATAAATAAAGGCAAAGTTAACTTGGATATAGAAATTAAAGAAAATGATATAATTTTTGTTCCAGAAGTCTTTATTAAGGGATGGCAAGATATTGTTCAAATACTGATGGGAATAGGGATATTAAGATCTACTATAGGACCTCTTCTTGGATGGTAGGAGGAAAAATATGAAAGAAGATATAGGTACTGAAGAAATAAGTTTAGTGGAATTATTTCATATAATTTGGAGAAGAAAAAATTTGATTATAGCTCTTTTTATTATTTCAGTAATTTTAGCCCTTGTTTACAGTCTTTTATCTCCTAAAATATATTCCGCATCTTCAGTAATTCTTATCCCATCTGAAAAGGGAACATCAGGTTTAAGTAGTCTTATCTCAAGTTTACCAGTAAATATTGGAATTCTTGGAATAACTACTCCTGCTGCTAATTATGTAGCTATTTTAAAAAGTAGAAGTGCTGCAGAGTATGTTTTTGATAAATTAAAACTTGATAATTACTTTGAACATAAATTCAGAGAGGAAAAAATTGAGGCTTTAAGAAAAATAGTTAAAATAACTCAAAATGAGAAAGAAAATACTATAACTATCACTGCAGAAGCAAAAGATCCAAAACTTTCCGCAGATATAGCAAATGCATATGTAGAAGCTTTAGAGAAAATTATTGCTTCTTTAAATATTAGTTCTGCAAAGAGAGAAAGAATGTTCATTGAGGAACAATTAAAAAGGGTTGAAAGAGATCTAAAAATAGCAGAGGAAAAGTTAAAAAACTTTCAAGAAAGACATTTATTAATTGATGTTAGTAGTGAAGCAAAGGTATTAATTGATAATTTAGCAAATCTTTATTCTCAGAGGGAATCCTGTGATATGTCCATAAAACTTGCTAAGAGAAATCTTGAGGATCTTCAAAATATATTAATAGAACAGACTAATCTTCAAAGGAAAGATATTTTAGCAATAACATCCTTAACTTATACTTCCTCTTTAAATGAATGGAGAGAAAAACTTATTTCTCAAGAAGTTGATTTAGCTTTATTATCATTGGAATATGGACCTGAGCATCCCAAAGTTGTTGCTGCAAAAGCAGCAGTAGATATGACAAAAAAGGTAATGAAGGATGAAATTGAGAGAATATCAAAGGCTATTGGGAATTATTCTTTGGATAAACTCTTTTCTTTACAATTAGAAATAGTGTTTAATGAGGCAAAAAAGAAAGCCTTAGATAGTGTTATAGAAAAATATGAGAAAAAACTTTCTCAACTCCCTTCCTTGGGTCTTGAATTGGGAAGATTGATGAGGGAAGTAAAAGTTCAGGAGACTATTTATACTTTATTAACTTCTCAATATGAACAAGCAAAAGTTAACGAAGCAAAAGAAAATATAGTTGTTCAAGTGGTAGATTACGCTGTCCCACCAGTCAAAAAGAGTAAGCCTTCAACTACTTTAAATGTTCTTATTGCGGGAGTAAGCAGTATATTTTTAGGTATCTTTTTAGCCTTTTTCTTAAATTTTTGGGGAAATTTTAGGGAAGAGTTAAGAAAATTGGAGGAAAAATAAATGGAAAAATTATTAGTAACTGGTGGTGCAGGGTACATTGGGAGTCATGTGGTTAAAGATTTAATTAAGAAAGGTTATGATGTAATTGTAATTGATAATTTAGAAAAAGGACATAGGTCCGCAGTAAAGTCAAAATATTTTTATAAAATAGATTTAAAGGATAAAGATTCTTTAGAGAAAATTTTTGAAAGCTTTAATATTAAGGGAATTTTACATTTTGCTGCAGCAAGTCTGGTTGGAGAATCTATGACCAATCCAGGAAAATATTTTGAAAATAATATCTTAGGAGGATTAAATCTTTTAGAATGTATGGTCAAATATGATGTTAAGTTTTTAATATTTTCATCCACTGCTGCAGTATATGGTGAACCTAAAGTTATTCCTATTCCTGAAGATCATCCTACAATTCCTACAAATGTTTATGGTTCCTCAAAACTAATGTTCGAAGAAATTCTGAAATGGTATGAAAAAATTTTTGGTATTAAATATATGTCTTTAAGATATTTTAACGCAGCAGGCTGTGATCCTGAGGGAGAGCTAGGAGAAGATCATAATCCCGAGACTCATCTTATACCATTAATTTTAAAAACTGCCCTTGGACAAAGAAATTATGTAGAAATTTATGGAACTGATTATCCTACTCCCGATGGAACATGTATTCGGGATTATATTCATATATCAGATCTATCTTTTGCACACATATTAGCATTGGAAGCTTTATTATCTGGAGAAAGTTCTAATATATATAATTTGGGAAATTCTCGAGGTTTTTCAGTTAGAGAAGTCATAAAAACTGCTGAAAAGGTTGTAGGAGAAAGAATTCCTGTAAAAGAAGTAGGAAGAAGGGCAGGAGATCCTGCAATTTTAATAGCAAGTTCTGAGAAAATTAAAAAAGACTTAGGATGGAATCCTCAGTATAGTGATTTAGAGAAGATCATTGAATCTCACTGGAAATGGTTGAAAAATCATCCCAATGGTTATCCTGATTAATCCTATGATATAATTAAAATATGAGACAGGTAAAAAAATATGTAACTATTAATAGAAAAGCAAAACATGATTACTACATACTAGAGACTTATGAGGCAGGAATTGCTCTGACAGGTACCGAGGTTAAGTCTCTTCGTGAGGGAAAAGTAAGCATTGTTGATAGTTATGCAGATATTGACAAAGGAGAATTGTGGCTATTTGATCTTCATATAAGTCCCTATGATAAAGGAAATATATATAATCATGATCCTAAAAGGCCGAGAAAACTTTTAATGCATAAAGATGAAATATCTCGTCTTATAGGAAAGATTAAGGAAAAGGGCTTGACATTGATACCTCTTTCTATATATTTTAATGAAAGAGGATGGGCAAAGGTTGAGTTAGGACTTGCAAAGGGTAAAAAATTATACGATAAAAGAAGAGATTTAGCAGAAAAAGCTGAAAAAAGAGAATTAGAAAGAGCTTATAAAATAAAATATTAAGGGGGCGAATGGTTTCGACAAGGAGTTTGGGGGTCAAAGACTGCAGGCTGAGGTGCCGTTACCTCATAAAACAACGGCAAAAAAGAACTGCCAACACAAATTTAGCTTTAGCTGCTTAATTTAGCAGCTACGTCCTCTTAACCTAGGCTGGCAGGGTTAAGAAGGGCGTAAGATAAGCCAGCTACCCCTCTTGACTCCCATAAGAGAGGGGGAAAATAATTTGGGATAGGAATCTATAGAATCCTGCGGAAGGGAGTCTATAGATTCCGAAAAAATTAAAACTTCCGCTAAGCCTGTAGAGGTTTTTGGCTCCTACTCTTTGGACGCGGGTTCGATTCCCGCCGCCTCCACCAATTTTTTTATTGGAGGACTTAAGATTTTAAAAAAAATTTTGATGTTTTTAATAGTTTTTGCTCTTTTTAATTTGTTCTTCTCCGTATATGGAGAAGAAATTTTTTCTTTATATTTTCCTAACATAAAAGATAAAATTATTGTTACTCCACACTTTAAAGGACAAGAAATTTATCTTCCTATTACATTGATCTCTTCTCTTTTAAGTTCTTCTTTCAAAATAGAAAAAGAGAAAGTTTTTATTTTTAAAAACTCAAAGGAACTTTTCGTGGGAAATATTGGAAGAAAAGAATGTATTATTAATGAAAAGTCTTATAAGCTTTTAGATCCTGTTTTATCTATAGATAGTGATATTTTTCTCCCCATTAAGTCTCTTTTTTCTTTATTGGGATATCGAGTGATTATTAAAGAAAAGGCTATTTATATAGTTCAAATTATAGATGAGATTAGCTGGAAAGAGGAAAAGGTATTTTTCAAGATAAAATCTGAGGATAAGATAGAGTATAAGAGTTTTAAACTAAAAGATCCAAATAGATTAGTTTTTGATCTATATAACTGTATTTTAATAGAGAAGGGTGAGATTTATCCTAAAATTTCTGGAATTAAAAATATTAGATATTCTCAATATTCTACCGCACCTTATGTGGTTAGAATAGTTTTAGAATTCTATAAAGACTTTTTAGAACCTAAAATAACTTCAGATAACGGACAAGTAGTTTTAAATTTTTCTAAGGAAAAAAGTGAAGAATCTTTAGAGATAAAACTTGTAGACATAAAATGGATAAAGGATGAAAAAAATCTCTCTATTAATCTTCTTTTTAATTCAGCTTTTACTTACTCTAAAGGTATTCTGAAAAACCCAGAAAGAATTTTTTTTGACTTTCCTAATGCTACAACCTCTAATACAAATACTATTTTTGTAAACGAAAATCCTGTAGAAAAAATAAGATTTGGATTCCAGAGTATTAATCCTAAAATATTAAGAATCGTTTTTGATCTTTACACTGCTACTATTTTTAATGAGGAAGTCTTTACAGATACTTTGAAAATAAATTTTCCTAGAGAAATAGAAGATCCTAGAATAGAAGAAAAAACAAAGAATCTTTTAGTTATTATTGATCCCGGACATGGAGGAAGTGATCCTGGAGCTATATATTCAAATATATTAGAAAAGGATTTAAATCTTCAGGTTTCTCTTAAGCTTTCAAAGATATTAAAAGAAAATGGATATAAAGTTATACTTATTAGAGAGAAGGATGAAACAATAAGTTTAGATGATAGGGTGAGTTTTGTTAAAAATTTCTTACAAAATAATAATTTAACAGAGAAAGTTATTTATTTAAGTATTCATGCTAATGCAGCTCTTTCTCCAGATGTTAGAGGTATAGAAATTTTTTACTCTACTGATTTTTCGTTTGATTTAGCTAAAACTTTTTCTGATACTCTGTCGAAATATTATTCTGTTAGAACTTTAAGACAAGGAAAATTTTATGTCTTGTCTCGAATACCTATTCCAGGAGTTATTATTGAAATGGGGTTTTTGAGTAATAATGAAGAAAGACTCCTATTAATCTCTGAAGAGTTTCAAAATAGTCTTGTGGAAAAAATAAAGGAGGCAATAGAAAAATATAATATAGAAAGGTGACAGAGGCATGAAAAAACTTGGTATTTTGGACTCTGGAGTTGGAGGATTAACTGTTCTTAAAAGTTTAATTGAAACAAAAAAAATATCAAAAGTTATTTATTTTGCAGATACAAAATATTTTCCTTATGGTACAAAACCTGTAGATTTTATTCAGAAAAGAGTAGATGAGATTATCAACTTTTTTCTTGAAGAAGGAGTAGAAGAAGTAATTATTGCCTGTAATACCGCATCTTCTACTGCCTATGATTATTTAAGAAATAAATTTTCTCTTCCTATCCATAGTATAGTAAATTCAGCTTTATCGGGACTTTCTAGATTTAACGGAAAGATACTTGGAGTTTTAGCTACTAGAAGAACTTTAGAAAGCGGACTTTATCCTCAATTAATAAAAAGAATTAATCCAGAAATAAAAGTTTTTGTCGAGTCCTGTAGTGAGGGGATTTTATTAGAAACAATAGAAAAAGGAATAATTGAAGGAGAGATTATAGAAGAAGAACTTCATAAATGTATGATTCCACTAATGGAAAAGAATATTGAAGGGCTTATATTAGGTTGTACTCATCTTCCCTTTATTGCTCCTGTTATAAAAAGAAATTATTCTAATATAACAGTAATTGATCCTTCAGAAGAAATTGTAAATATTGTAGAGAAGGATGAAGAAAATGTAGAAGAAATAAAAATTGATATTTTTGTGACAAAAAATGAACTAGAGTTTAAGGAAATTTTGAAGAAATTGTTGAAGGTCGATTGGAATGTTAATAAAATTGATTGGGAAAGGAGTGAGGTTGGTGCTTTCAAAGGAGAGATTAATAAAAAGATTTGAAGAAATGGTTAAAATTTCAAGTCCTTCTCTCAAAGAGAAAAATTTTTGTGATTATTTAAAAAAAGAACTTGAAAGATTGAATTTACCATACAAAGAAGATAATGCAGGAGAAAAAATTGGAGGAAATTCAGGTAATTTAATTATAAATTTTGAAGGAAAAGGGGATCCTATATTTTTAGTTGCTCATATGGATACAGTTTCACCATGTGAGAATATTATTCCTAATATTAACGGGGAATATATAAAAAGTAGTGGAAACACTATATTAGGAGCAGACAATAAATCTGCAATCGCTGCAATATTAGAAGCTGTGGAAGCAATAATAGAGGATAATCTGGAGCATAGAAATATAGAAATAATATTTACTGTTGCTGAAGAAATAGGTCTTCTTGGTGCAAAAAATTTAGATTTTTCCTTAATTAAATCTAATGAAGGATACGTATTAGATTCTGATGGGGAATTGGGTTCTGTGATTCTTAGAGCGCCTTATCATTCCCGTTTTTTTCTAAACATTTATGGAAAGGCCTCCCATGCAGGAGCAGAACCTGAAAAAGGATTAAGTGCTATTCTTCTTTCTAGTGAATTTATATTAAATTTGCCTTGGGGAAAGATTGACGAAGATACTACAGGAAATGTTGGAATAATAAGAGGAGGAAGAGCAACAAATATTATACCCGATGAAGTGTATTTAGAAGGAGAATTTAGAAGTTTGGATTTAGAAAAACTTAATTTATGTTTTAAAAATTTCGAGGAACAATTAAAAATAATAGAAATAAAAGGTGGTAAGTGGAATTTGAAAAAAGAGGATCTTTATAAAGGTTATTCCTTTAATGAAAAAGATCCGATTATTGAAAGACTTAAACCTATTTTTGAGAATCTTAACTACAAATTAACCTTTAGATCTACAAAGGGAGGAAGCGATGCAAACATTTTTAATGAGAGAGGGTTAAAAGCTTTAAATATTGGAATTGCTGTTGAAAACCCTCATTCTGTTGATGAAAGAATTAAGATAGATCATCTCTTTGGACTTTCTAAAATTGTATATTATTTAATTAAAAATTGAGGAATAGGATATATGGGAGAAAAAACTATTGTCCTTGGAGTTATAGGTTCTGATGTACATGCAGTAGGTCTTAGAGTTTTAGATTATGCTCTAAGATCTGCAGGATTTGAAGTTATAAATATTGGGGTTTTATCCTCTCAAGAAGATTTTATAAAAGCTTCTCTTGAGACAGGTGCAAGAGCAATATTAGTGTCATCTCTTTATGGGCATGCAGAATTAGATTGTCAAGGATTTAAAGAAAAACTTATAGAAGCAGGTTTAGGAGATATCCTTCTTTATATAGGAGGAAATTTAGGAATTGGAAAAAAGAATTGGGAAGAAGTTGTAAAAAGATTTAAGGAGTTAGGATTTCATAGAGTTTATCCTCCTAAAACAACTCCTGATGAGGTTATTGAAGATTTAAAGAAAGATTTGGGTTTAAAATAAAAAATGTTAGGATTGTTTTTGGATTTAGGAAGTACCTTTACCAAAGCTATTGCTTTTGATTTAGAAAAAGAGGAGATTATAGGTAAAGCAAAAGTACCATCTACTGTAAATATTGATGTAACGATTGGTGTAAAATATGTCTTAGATGAAATATATAGACAAACGGGAAAGAAATTAGAAGGATTCGAAATTAAGAGAGCATGTAGTAGTGCCAAGGGTGGACTAAAAATAGTGGCAGTTGGTCTTGTTCCCGATTTAACTGCAGAAGCTGCAAAAAGAGCTGCTTTGGGGGCTGGAGGAAAAGTAATCAAAACTTATAGTTTCGAATTAACTGATAATGATCTAAAAGAAATAGAAGATTTAAAGCCTGATTTGATAATTTTAGCGGGTGGCACTGATGGTGGAAATAGATATTATCCTTTAATTAATGCACGAAAGCTTTCAGAAATTCCTATAAATATTCCTATAATTTATGCTGGAAATAGAACAATATCAGACGAAATAGAGAAAATATTTGAAAAATCAGGAAAAGAAATATGGATCACTGAAAATGTTATGCCAGAATTTGGAAAGCTAAACATTAGTCCTGTACAAAATTTGATTAGGGAAATTTTTATCTCCCGTTTAATACATGCGAAGGGTTTAGAAAAAGTTAAAAATTTTTTAGAAGGCGTTATAATGCCAACTCCCCTCGCAGTTTTAAAGGCCTGTGAAAGTTTCTCGAAGATTTGGGGAGAAACAATCTTGGTAGATATAGGTGGAGCAACTACTGATGTTTGCTCTATAGCTCATGGAAGACCAACTGGAATTGGAGTAATATGGAAGGGATTACCTGAGCCTTATGTTAAAAGAACTGTAGAAGGAGATTTAGGTGTAAGGGTAAGTGCTTTGTCTTTATGGGAAATAGTAGAAGAAGAAAAATGGAAAGAATTTTTAGGAGAATTAAATTCATATAAAGAAAAAGTAAAATTTTTAAGTGAGAATACAGACTTTTTACCGGAAAAAGAAGAGGATTTCTTTTTAGATTATGTACTATCTTATCATGCTATAAGAATTGCAGTAGAAAGACATTGTGGATACTTAGAACCGCTTTATACTCCCATGGGTGTAACATATCTTCAGTATGGAAAGGATTTGACAGGAGTAGAAAATTTAATAGGAACAGGAGGTCCGTTGGTTTATAATCCTTATAATGTCTCTGCATTAAAATCAGCATTATTTGATGAAAAAAACCCATTTGTATTGAAACCTAGGAATCCAAAGATTTATCTAGATAAAGAATACATCTTTTTTGCTATAGGACTTCTCTCAGAAATCTTTCCTGAAAAAGCTATAAATATATTAAAAAAATATGTGATAAAAATAGATCAATACTAAGGAGATGAAATACTATGGTTTTAAAGAATAAGAAATGGGATGAAAAATATTTTTTTAGAATGAGAGAAGAGGTTCTGAATACATGGCACACAGGAAAAGAAGTAGATTTGAAATCGGGTATTGAATATCATAAATCTCTTCCTCTAGAAAAACAATTTGACTATGTTCTAAGAAATGGAGAAAAGGAGAATAAAATACTCCTACAGCCTAGAGCAGGAGTTCCAATTCTTAAGGAACATATTGAATTATTAAAATATCTTCAAGATAATGAAGCTGATCTTTTACCTACAACTATTGATAGTTATACTCGTCAAAATAGATATAGAGAAGCACAATTGGGATTAGATGAAAGCTTAAAAGAAGGAAGATCTTTGCTAAATGGTTTTCCAGCAGTAAATTATGGGGTTAGAGGATGCAGAGAAATTATAGAAAATGTTAAAATTCCAGTAGAGGTGAGACATGGTTCTCCTGATGCAAGACTTTTGGCAGAGATAACCTTATGTTCTGGTTTTACGTCTTTCGAAGGAGGAGGAATAACCTATAATATACCCTATGCAAAAGATGTTCCTTTAGAGAATTCTCTTATTTATTGGCAATATGTGGATTACTTAGTGGGTTATTATGCAGAAAATGGAGTAATTATAAACCGAGAATCTTTTGGCCCATTAACTGGAACCTTGGTTCCTCCGTGTATATCAATAAGCATAGGAATTATTGAAGCTCTTTTAGCAGTAGAACAAGGAGTCAAAAGTTTCAGTGTAGGATATGGGGAAGGTGGAAATATTGTTCAAGATGTGGCTGCAATAAAAGTTATGAAGAGACTAACAGAGAAATATCTTAAAGATTTTGGATATTATGATGTTCATATTACTACAGTTTTACATCATTGGATGGGAGGGTTTCCAGAAGATGAAGCAAGAGCTTTTGCTGTGATAACTTATGGTACCATTGCAGGATTTTTGGGTTCTGTATCAAAGATTATTGTTAAAACTCCGCAAGAAGCTATTGGAATTCCTACTAAAGAAGCAAATGCTCAAGCCCTAAGAAATACTCGACAAACTCTTCAGATGTTAGAAAATCAATATTTTCTAGATCAAAAACTTGTTGAGGAAGAAGAAAAAATTATTGAGGAAGAAGTAAAAAGTATTTTAGATAAAGTTTATACGCTTGGAGAAGGAGATTTTTTAATTGGTACTGTAAGAGCTTTTTCTTCTGGAGTTTTAGATGTACCTTTTGCTCCTAGTAGATTTGCCCATGGAAGAGTTATGCCAATAAGAGATAATAACGGTGCTATCAGATTTTTTGATTTTGGAAATTTACCTATTCCTACTGAAATAAAGGATTTTCATAAAGAGAAAATTGAGGAAAGATCTAAGTTTGAGGGAAGACCTGTGAGTTTTCAGATGGTTCTTGATGACATATATGCAATAAGTAAAGGAAGACTTATAGGAAGATTTAAAAAGGGAACCTAATAATGAGAATAAATTCTGCATTATATTCTATAGGATTATCAGGATTTTATTTTGATGATCAAAGAGCTATAAAAGCAGGTGCTCGAGAAGATGGCTTTGCATACAGGGGTACTCCATTAACTCCTGGTTATGAATCAGTAAGACAAAAAGGAGAAAGTTTATCCATAATTTTCATACTAGAAAATGGATGTATAGCTTATGGAGATTGTTCTGCCATTCAATATTCTGGTGCAGGAGGAAGAGAACCATTATTTAGAGCAAAAGATTTCTTCGAGATTTTAGACAAAAAAATCTTTCCTTTTCTTTTGGGAAAAGAGTGGAATAGCTTCAAAGAGTTATCAGAAATTATTGAAAATTGGGAAGAAAATGGTAAAAAATTGCATTCCGCGTTAAGATATGGAATAACGCAAGCTATTCTTGATGCTTTTGCAAAATCTACAAAAAAAACTATGACAGAAATTATTGCTGAAGAATATAATCTTCCTATTATTGTAAAGTCTATTCCTATATTTTGCCAATCAGGAGATGATAGGTATATCAATGCAGATAAAATGATTATAAAAAGGGTTGATGTTTTACCTCATGCATTAATAAATAATGTGGAAACTAAATTAGGTTGGAGAGGAGAAAAATTAATAGAATACTTAGGTTGGTTAAAAGAAAGAATAAAAATTTTAGCAGGGGAAGATTATAAACCCATATTTCATATTGATGTTTATGGGACTATAGGTTTAGCTTTTCAGTATAATCTAGATGAAATAGTAGAATATTTGTATAAATTAGAAAAAATAGTTTATCCCAATAAGTTAAGAATTGAGGGACCTGTAGATTTGGAGAGTAAAGAAAAACAAATTGAATATCTAACAAAATTAAGGAAAAAGTTGAAAGAAAAAGGTATAAATGTAGACATAGTTGCAGATGAATGGTGCAATAGTTTAGAAGATATAGAAGAATTTGTTAATGCAGAAGCTGTAGATATGATTCAAATAAAAACTCCTGTTTTAGGAAGTGTACATAAGTCTATAGAAGCAGTTTTGTTTTGTAAGAATAATAATGTAGGAGCTTATGTGGGAGGAACATGTAACGAAACTGATAGGTCAGCACAAATTTCAGTTCATATTGCTCTAGCAACTCAAGCAGACCAAATTTTAGCAAAACCTGGCATGGGAGTAGATGAAGGATTAATGATTGTCTATAATGAAATGCAGAGGACTTTAAGTATTCTTAAAGCAAAAGGATATTAATAGATGTTAAAGATATATTCTCCCACTGCAATTTTGGGATATGGCTTTCCAATAGAAAGTTATAAAAAAGCTTTAGAGTTAAATCCAGATGTTATTGCAGTGGATGCAGGCTCTACAGATCCAGGTCCATATTATCTTGGAAAGGGAATTTCTTTTGTAGAAAAAGAAGCAACTAAAAGAGATCTTTCTTTATTATTGGAAATGGCAAAAAAGAAAGATATTCCCCTAATTATTGGAAGCGCTGGAGGCTGTGGCACAAAAACTTCAGTAGAATGGACTTTAAATATTGTAAAGGAAATTTGTAAAAAGGAAAAAATGCATTTTAATATAGCTCTTATTTTTTCTGATGTTTCAAAAGAAAGGGTATTGCAAGCATTAAGGAAGGGAAAAATTAAAAGTTTAGACGGTTCTCATGAATTAAAAGAAAATGATGTATTAAATTCAACAAATATCGTTGCTCAAATAGGAGTAAAACCTTTTATCGATGCTTTAGAAAAAAATAGTCAAATAATCATAGCAGGAAGAAGTTATGATCCCAATCCATTCTCAGCTTTGCCTTTAATGAAGGGATATGATAGAGGCCTTTCTTTTCATTTGGGAAAGATTTTAGAATGTGGTGCTATAGCTTGTGAACCTGGAAGTGGAAGGGATGGTTTAATGGGAGTAATCTTTGAAGACCGATTTGAAGTTTTTCCTTTAGATGAAAGAAAAAAATGTACTGTTTTATCTGTTGCATCTCATACTTTGTATGAAAAAAGTGATCCTTATCATTTGTATGGTCCTGATGGGATGATTAATCTAGAAGATACAGTATTTTTACAAAAAGATGAAAGAACAGTAATAGTTAAAGGTTCAAAATTTATTCCATCGGTCAAAAAATGGATAAAGATTGAAGGTGCGGAATTTTTAGGTTATAGGGGGGTTTGCATAGCTGGTATAAGGGATCCTATTATGATTTCTAAAATAGATGAAATATTAAAAGCTCAGTATAAGATTCTGGAAGAGAATTTTCCTAAATTGTTAGGACAATATAAAATAAGTTTTCATATATATGGTAAAAATGGAGTAATGGGACCATGGGAAAAGGAAAAGAGAACTTCCCATGAACTTGGATTGGTAATAGAAGTTTTAAGTAAAAATAGGAAAATAACAAAAACTATATTGGGATTTATAAGATCTTCTCTTCTTCATTTTGGGTATGAAGGAAGAATTTCTACTGCAGGAAATTTAGCCTTTCCCTTCTCTCCAGCAGAAAGTATATGGGGAGAGGCTTATAGATTTAGTGTTTATCATCTAATTAATGAAGAATTAGAATTTCCTATGGAAGTCTTTAAAATATGAGTAAACTTATTAATTTAGCAAAAATTATAAGAACAAAAAATAGTGGGCCTTTTGTTTTAACCATTGATATAATTTTAAAAGACAAGGAAATCTATGAAAGATTAAAAAAGAAAAACTATTTTTCTAGAGAATGGTGGGCAAAAACTTATAATATAGATATAGAAGATGTATTATCTATAGTTTATTTTGATCCAGTTTGTGCAGTAAAAGCAAATATAAGAAGATTTGTATCCTCGGGAGATTTTGGAGATACTGATGTGTATGGAGCTCAACAGCATGCTCCTTTATTAGAGGTGGAAATAGATGAGAATTGTTAAAGGAGAGGAGATATACAAATTAGTAAAAAAACTTATAGAAGATGCTAATTTTGAATTACCTTCAGATGTTCTTACTGCTCTAATGAGGGCAAAAGAATTAGAAGAAAATATAAATGCCAGAATAGCTTTAGATATTTTAATAGAAAACGCAAAGATAGCTAAAGAAAAAAGAATTCCTATATGTCAAGATTGTGGAATGGTTGTAATATTCATAGAAAAGGGAGAGGAAGTCTTTATAGATGGCCCTATAGAAGAATTCCTAAATAAAGCGGTGAGTGAAGCTTATTTAGATAACTATCTTAGAAGTTCTGTAGTTAAAGATCCCCTTCTAAGGGAAAATACTAAAGATAATACTCCACCAATTATTCATTGGAACTGTGTTCCTGGAAAAAAAATTAGAATATCAGTTATGATAAAAGGATTTGGAAGCGAAAATGCAAGTACAGTAAAAATGCTAAATCCTACTTTAAGTAAAGATGAGATAATAAGTGAAGTTGTAGATCATGTTAAAGAATATGGACCAAATACTTGTCCTCCATTAATTGTAGGTTTAGGAATTGGTGGGACTATGGAAAAAGCTATTTATCTTTCTAAGAAGGCTATATTAAGACCTATATATAGTAGAAACAAAAAATCTCATCTAAGGGAACTTGAAGAGGAGCTTCTTTATAAAGTTAACGCTTTAAATATTGGACCAGGAGGATTAGGAGGAAAAACTACAGCTCTAGATGTTCATATTGAAGAGTATCCTACTCATATTGCAGGTTTGCCTTTAGCCATTAATCTTCAATGTTATGCTGTAAGATTTAAGGAAATAGAGATATGAAAAAAATAGAATTACCTTTAAAAGAAGAGGATATTTTAAATTTAAAAGTAGGAGAATGGGTCGAATTAAATGGTCCTTGCTATTCTGCAAGAGATTCTGCTCATAGAAGAATTTGTGAAGCATTAGAAAAGGGGGAGAAGCTTCCTATAGATTTAAAAGGAATCACTATTTACTATATGGGACCTTCACCTGCACCTCCTGGAAGAATTATTGGTTCTTGTGGGCCTACAACGAGCAAAAGGATGGATCCTTTTACTCCGAAGCTTCTCTCCCTTGGAGTTAAAGGATTTATAGGAAAAGGGAAAAGAAATATAGAAGTAAGAGATGCTATTAAAAATTTTAAAGGTATTTATTTTGTAACTATAGGTGGAGCAGGTGCGTATCTTTCAGAAAAAATTAAAAAAATAGAGTTAGTAGCTTACGAGGATTTAGGACCTGAAGCAATATATTATCTTGAGCTTTTTCATTTTCCTGTGATGGTAGCAATAGATTCTTATGGGAGAGATTTCTTTGACAAATGAAACTAGAAAAAGTCCTTCTAAATAAGGCTATATACTATGCACCAAGAGGGGAAGTAAGATTAATTCTATTAGGAAATGTTATTTCTCATAATTTTCTTTCTCCTTTTGACAAGTTAATTGGAATAGTTGGAGATAGCGGTTCGGGAAAATCTTTACTTATAAAGGGAATTTTTCCAGGGTTGAATTTGACTAACGATGATGAAGGTATTTATAGAAGACCTTTACCTTTACTTGAAGATTTTGAGAGAAATAATTTTTATGAGTATATATATCATGTAGATATACGCTTTGAAATGGCTTTTACTCCTATTTATCTTTTAGGAGAGGCAATTTTAAAGGCTTTAGAAAGAGATAAGAAAGTTGTAGTGGAGCACTTTGAGATTATTTATCCCTATATAAAAAGAAATGCAGATATTTTAATTGGAATAGGAGAAGAAGTTATAGTGGTTCGTCCTAATATATTTGGCCCCGAACCTCAAGAAATTGTAGAAATTGTTTTTAAATCCTTGCCTTACCGCTTACAAGCCCATACTGCAGAAGATATAACTGGCTTAGTTTTAGAAGAATATGGATATTCAAGGTTAATAGAGGCCCATAGTGATATTAAACATGGTTTTGTTATTACTCTAAAAGAAAAACCTTTATTAGATATTCCCTTCATTGAGGAAGAAGTTAGAAAATACCTAAGAAAAAATTTAGATGTCTCTTATCATGATCATCAGCATATTAAAATTGGAGAAAAAATAGTTAAATGCACAGGACCAAGACTTCACGTGAAAAATACTGAAGAAATTAAAGAATTTTATCTATTTCCAGAATACATATATTCTTCTTCTGAGAATTGTTATTTATTAGTTGGTTTTGTAAATAGAGAAGAGTATAATAAAATACTTATTAAATTCAATAAGAAAAAGGAAGAACTATGATAAGGGCAGATAAGAGAACAAATGAAGATTTAAGACCTATTAAAATTATAAGAAATTATCTTAAATATCCCTTAGGGTCTGTTTTAATAGAAATGGGAGAAACAAAAGTTATATGTTCTGTGTCTTTAGAAGATAAAGTTCCACCATTTTTAAAAGGAACAAATCAAGGATGGCTTACAGCAGAGTATGGAATGCTTCCTGGGTCAACACCTGAAAGAAAGGTTAGAGATATAACAAAGGGTGTTCTTAATGGAAGATCTCAAGAAATTCAGAGACTTATTGGTAGAGCCTTAAGAGCTGTTGTAGATTTAACAAAAATTGGTGAAAGAACCCTTTGGATTGATGCAGATGTAATTCAAGCAGATGGAGGAACAAGAACTGCTGCAATTTCAGGAGCTTTTGTGGCTTTGGTTGATGCCTTAAGTAAATTAAAGAAAGATGGCATTATTAAAGAAATTCCCATAAAAGAGTTCTTGGCTGCTGTTTCTGTGGGAATTGTTAATGGGGAGATACTTTTAGATCTTGTTGCTCAGGAAGATATGAGAGCAGAAGTTGATTTTAATGTTGTTATGACTGAAAGTTTTAAAATTGTGGAAATTCAGGGTACGGCAGAAAAAGTTCCTTTTACTATGGAACAATTACAAAAAATGTTAAAATTAGCACAAAAAGGAATATCTCAAATTATTGAGATACAAAAGAAGGCTTTAGGCATACAATGAAAAAGATTATTTTAGCTACATTAAATGAAAATAAAATAAAGGAGATAAAAGAAATTTTACCTGATTTAAAGGATTTTTTTGTTTCTCCACAAGAATTTTCTATATTTTCTTTTCCAGAAGAAACAGGAAAAGATTATAAAGAAAATGCCTATATAAAAGCCTTATTTGTTTGTGAAAAAACAAATCTTCCTTCTATAGGAGAAGATTCAGGACTTGAAATTGATTTTCTGGGAGGAGCCCCAGGTATATATTCTGCAAGATTTGGTGGAAACATTTCTTTTTCAGAGAAAATGAAAATTATCTTAGAAAAAATGAAAAATGTCCCTTGGGAGGAAAGAACTGCTGAATTTGTTTGTACTCTAGCTATTGTTCTTCCAGAAAAGAAAAAAGAACCAATCTTTATAGAAGGTAGAGTAAAGGGATATATATATTGGGAACCAAAAGGAGATAATGGATTTGGATATGATCCCATATTTTATTATCCAGAATATAAATGTACCTTTGGAGAATTAACATTACAAGAAAAGAACAAAATTAGTCATAGAGCAAAGGCCTTTCTGAAAGCAGGAGATATTTTAAAAAAAATTGTAAAGGGGGAAATTTAAATGACAAAAGAAGTTCTTATTACTAATAAAGCTCCAAAAGCTATTGGTCCTTACTCTCAAGCTGTCAAAGTGGGAAATTTTATCTTTATATCAGGACAGATTCCTATAGATCCAGATACTGGAGAGGTTATAGATGGGGATATAAAAGAACAAACAAAAAGAGTGTTAGAAAATATAAAAGGAATATTAGAAAGTGTTTCCTGTTCTTTAAATAATGTGGTTAAAACCACAGTTTTTCTTAAAAATCTTGATGATTTCTCTGCTATGAACGAAATATATGCAACTTATTTTCCTGAAAATCCACCTGCAAGATCAACTATTGAGGTATCAAAACTTCCAAAAGGAGTAAGCATAGAAATTGAAGCTATTGCTATAATCTAGAGGAAAAGATGATTCCTTTAAGGGATAATATTCCTCCAAAAAGATATCCATTAGTAAATAAAACTTTAATTATTATTAACTTTATTATATTCTTTTGGGAGTTAGGATTACCAGGAAATTATCGAGAGTATATATTTTGGAAATTTGGATTTATTCCTCAAAGATTCTTAGAATTAAATTTTCTTCCTTCAAATCTTTTTACTTTGATTTCTTCGTTATTTCTTCATGGTGGTTGGGCACATATTTTAGGAAATATGCTTTTTTTATGGATTTTTGGAGATAATGTGGAAGGGAGTATGGGGCATTTCAGATACTTATTATTTTATCTAAGTGCAGGTATAGTTGCTAATATTATTCAAGGATTTTTTAGTTTCAATAAACTTATTCCTACAATTGGGGCCAGTGGGGCAATAGCAGGGGTTTTGGGAGCATACTTAGTTTACTTTCCAGGAGCTAAAATTCTTACTTTAGTTTTTTTAGGGTTTTTTATTGAATTCATCTATATTCCAGCAAGTTTTTTTCTAGTTCTTTGGTTCTTAGTACAATTTTTCTCAGGAATGGCTTCTTTGGCTCTTTATGAAATAACTGGTGGTATAGCTTGGTGGGCTCATATTGGTGGTTTTCTTTTTGGAATAATTATTGCTCCCTTTTTAAGAAAATATAGAAGGTATTACTTTTACTATTTTTAAAAGGAGGAATATTTATGAGTTTTTGGGATATCTTTTTGCTAATATTCCTAATCTCAGCAATTTCTCCTGTGATTAGACAGAAAATTATTGAAGCAGAAAGATATAGGATTATTCAATCTTTAGAAAAAAAGAGAGGATCACGAGTAATTACTTTAATTCATAGACAAGAAGCAATGAATTTTTTAGGAGTCCCTATTGCAAGATACATAAATATTGAAGACTCTGAAGAAGTACTTCGTGCTATTAGGCTTACCCCTGATGACATGCCTATAGATTTGGTCTTACATACTCCTGGAGGATTGGTCTTAGCTGCTGAACAAATTGCCCATGCTCTTAATCAACACAAAGGAAAAGTTACAGTTTTTATCCCTCATTATGCTATGTCTGGTGGAACTTTCATTGCTCTTGCAGCAGACGAAATCGTTATGGATGAGAATGCAGTTTTAGGACCGGTAGATCCCCAGATTGGAGAATATCCTGCTGTTTCTATTTTAGCAGCTATTGAAAGAAAAGGGGTAGAAAAGGTAGATGATAAAACATTAATTTTAGGAGATATTGCTAAAAAAGCAGTTCAACAAGTAAAAAACGCAGTTTTTGAGCTTTTAAAAGATAACATGCCTGAAGACAAGGCAATGGAAATAGCTGAAACATTAGCAAGTGGTAAATGGACCCATGATTATCCTATAACTGTAGAGGAAGCTCAAAAAATTGGACTTCCTGTGAGGGTTGGATTACCTCCTGAGATTTATGCACTAATGAGTTTGTATCCCCAAACTCATGTAGGAAGACCATCAGTTCAATATATCCCTGTTCCTTATAGGAGTAAACAAACTTGACATAAAAATTTTTAAGTGATAATCTATAAACGGTTTAGCAGTCCCTAATAAGGAGTGCTAAAAAATGTTAGATGAAAGGAAACAGAAAATTTTAAGGATAACAGTTAAAGACTATATAGAATCTGCTCAGCCTGTGAGTTCTAGAGTATTGGCAAAAAAATATCATTTAGGATGGAGTCCTGCTACTATTCGTAATGAAATGGCAGATTTAGAAGAAGCAGGATATCTAATACAACCTCATACTTCTGCAGGAAGAATTCCCTCAGATAGAGGTTATAGGTTTTATGTGGATTTTCTTATGGACTTAGAACCACCAACTCAAGAAGATGTTGAATACATAAATTATTCCTTTCTTTGCCCATTAAGCTGGGAAAATCTACTTCAGCAAGTAGCTGAGGTATTATCTCAAAGAACTGCTTTTATTGGAGTAGTACTATTTCCACAATTAAATTCTTCTTTTCTTAAGAAAATAGAATTAGTTGAATTGAATGAAAATGTAATTTCTTTAATTATGACCACATCTACTGGTATAGTTAAAGAAAGAATAATCAAGTTATCTGATCCTCTTCAAGAATTTGAACTTTACTCTATTAAAGAAAGTCTTAATAGAAGTTTTTCAAATGAAGAGCTTCAAAAAGTCTACTGGTTATTATTAGATAAGAAAATTCCTAAAGATATACCTGTAGAAATATACCAAGGCTTAGAGCAATTATTATGGGAAGTTTTAGAGAAAGAAAAAGAAGAAGGGGTATTTATAGCAGGAATTTCTCGTATATTTAGACACTTGGAGTTTCAAGATATAAATAAGGTTAAGGATTTATTAAGTGTCTTAGAAGAAGAGAAAACCTTAACTTCTTTATTATTCTCTGCCTTTTTAAATCATGGATTGACAATTCTTATTGGGAATGAAATTGGAATTTCTGAGTTAAGTGATTGCAGTATTATCACTACTGTCTATTCTCTTAAAAATAATGTTATTGGTACCCTTGGCATGATAGGACCCAAGAGAATGAAGTATGAGAGAATGTTAACTCTTGTAGAGTTAATGGGTAAAGTTCTTTCAGAGAAATTGAGTGAATTTTTTGATAAATAATCGATGTCTCCTCTTTTTTTTGCAGATGAATTTAAACCTCCGAGATTCCTAATACTTAAAAAACCCGAAGAAATTTTTCATTTAATAAAAGTCTTAAGATATAGAAAAGGAGAAGATTTAGTTTTAAAAGCTTTAGATGGGAACTTATATTTATCAAAAATAATTGAAATCCAAAGAAATCAAGTAATATTTGAAATAATAACAAAAATAGAAAGAAATCCTGAAATAAATTTCGAAATTTATTTGTGTCAAAGTTTACCAAAACTTGATAAATGGGAATGGATTCTAGAAAAAGCAACAGAATTAGGAGTTAGTGGCTTTTTTCCTTTACAAACAGAGAGAAGTATTGTAAACTTAGAAAAGGAGAAATTAGAAAAAAAGTATGAAAGATGGAGAAAGATCATAAATGAAGCAGTGAAGCAGAGTGAAAGGAAAAGAGTTCCAGATTTATTTCCTATTTTGAGATTGGAAAAGTGTTTAGATATAATAATGAAGGAAAAAGGAAATATTTTGGTGGCGTGGGAAAAGGCAGATTTGAGTCTAAAAAAGGTAATTAGTAATATTAGGGAGAAAATATATTTATTTATAGGACCCGAAGGAAGTTTTTCAGAAGAGGAAATTGAAATACTGAAAAAAAATGGAGGTATTTTTTTTAATATGGGACCAAGAATACTAAAGGTAGAGACTGCGTCTATAGTAGCCCTTTCTCTGGTTTTATATGAGAAGGGAGGTTTAGGTTTAGAGTAAATCCTTGGATACTAGAAGTATAAGTTTTTACACTTTTGGATGTAAAGTAAACCAATATGAAACAGAAAAATTAAAAAGTTTAGCTCAAAAAGAGGGCTGGAGGATAAAATCTTTAGAAGAAGAAACTGATTATATTTTTATACATAGTTGTGCTGTTACCCATATAGCAGAAAGAAAAGCAAGAAGACTTATAAAATTTTTAAGAAAAAAATTTCCAAACTCTAAGATAATCCTTGCAGGATGCTATCCAGAGAGACTTAAAAATTATAATCTTTCTATTGATGTAGATATTCTTTTGGATAATAAGGAGAAATGGGAGTTTTTTAAAGGCGAAGAAACTTCTTTTATTCTCTCTGTTCCCCAAGAGAGAACAAGGGCTTTAGTAAAGATTCAAGATGGATGTAGGCAGTTTTGTAATTATTGTATTGTTCCTTACTTAAGAGGAAGGGAAAGGAGTAAGCCTCAAGAATTAGTTATACAAGAGATAGAAAACCTTATAAAATTAGGATATAAAGAAATTGTTCTTACTGGAATAAGGCTAGGAGCTTATGGACATGATTTCCAGGATAAAGATGCTCTTTCTAAACTTCTTAAAAGAATTATTAAATATCCTGAAATAAAAAGAATTCGTTTAAGTTCTATTGAACCCTTGGATATTACTCCTTCTCTGATAGAATTAGCAGGAGAAGAAAAGATATGTAGACATTGGCATATTCCTCTCCAGAGTGGAGATGATGAAATATTGAGAAAGATGAATAGAAGATATGATACCTCTTATTATTATGATATAATTCAAGAATTAAGAAAAAGAGTGAGGGATATTGCAATTACCACAGATGTTATTGTGGGTTATCCAGAAGAAAAAGATGTTAATTTTGAAAATACTGTTAATTTTATAAAGAAAGTAGGCTTTATGAAACTACACGTATTTCCCTTTTCTTCTAGACCTGGAACTTTTGCAGAAAAATTATCTCCTTTGCCTCCTTCTGTAATTGAAGAAAGAAAAAGAATATTGATTAATTTAAGTAAAGATTTATGGAAAAAGTATGCAGAAAAGTTCTTAGGAAAAGAAATGGAAGTTTTAGTAGAAGAAGTTCAAAATGGAGTGGTAGATGGATTAACAGATAATTATTTGAAAGTGGTTTTTAATGATAATTCAGTTAATAAAGGTGATTTTGTAAAAGTCTTTTTAAAAGAAATTTGCGAAGAAAAAATTCTTGGCGAGAAAGTAAAGAATATGATTTATGTTAATTCTTAATTATTTATAAGAAAGGAGGGAAAGTTGTGACAGAAGTAAGAGTAGGAAAAGATGAAAGCTTAGATAGTGCATTAAAGCGATTTAAAAAGAAACTTCAAGAAGATGGAGTTTTGGCAGATATTAGAAGACATGAATATTATGAAAAACCTAGTGAGAAAAGAAATAGAAAAAGAGCTCAAGCAAAAAAGAAAAAATAAAGCCTAAAATAAATTTAAGATGGAACAACCTCTAACAAGAGCGGAGATTATTTTACCTAAGGGCTTCCTTATTATAGAAAGAGGAAAAAGATTATTAGAAGAAGTAAAAGCTTGGCAAGGAGAATATGAGTTAGAAATATTCTGGGATGAAGATAAAGTAGTAATTCAAGGAATTGCAGAATTAGTTAATAAAGTTGTGGATTATATAACAGAATATATTAGTGATCATACAAAGACTGATAATAAAGCAAGAAGTAAAGTTTTAGTATTAGAAAAAAAATTAATAAGAGTTTCGTCTCCAGGACAAAAAAGATACATTGAAGAGCTGGAGAAAAAAGATATTGTATTTGTTATTGGCCCAGCAGGAACAGGTAAAAGTTATTTAGCAATTGTAGCAGGACTTATATTCTTAAAGGAGGGAAAAGTTAAAAAAATAATTCTAACTCGACCTGTTGTAGAGGCGGGAGAAAAATTAGGTTTTTTGCCAGGTGATCTACAGCAGAAAATAAATCCATATTTAAAGCCCTTATATGATTTTCTTGAAGAGTTTCTAGGATATGAAAGAGTAGAAAGGCTTATGGAAAAGAAATTGTTAGAGGTTGTTCCTCTTGCCTATATGAGAGGGAGAACTTTTAAGGATTCGTTTATATTGTTAGATGAGGCTCAGAATACTACTCCTTTACAGATGAAAATGTTTCTTACAAGGTTTGGGTCTGGAAGCAAAATGGTGATTACAGGAGACGTAACCCAGATCGATTTAGAAAAAAATCAAAAATCTGGATTACTTCATGCATGGAAAATATTAAAAGATATCAATGATATAGGATTTGTAGAACTTACCGAAGAGGATATTGTAAGGCATGATTTAGTAAAAAAGATAGTTAAAGCCTATGATAAATGGGAGAAAGAGAAAGGTGAGCTTAGAGATTTATAATCTTAAAGAGGGATTGACTAAGAAGGATAATGATAAATTAAAAATGTTCTTAAAAGAGATTTTAAGAAAAAAAGGGTTGTTACCAAAAAATTACGATATTTCTGTCGTTTTTGTAGATGATGAAAAAATAAGGGAATTAAACAAAAAATATAGAAATAAAGATAAACCTACTGATGTTCTATCTTTTAACTTGGGAAAAGATCCTAAAGGTAGAATTATAGGAGAGATATATATCTCTATATCTACAGCAGAGAAGCAATGTTTGGAAAATAATAGATCTCTATTAGATGAAATAGCTTTTCTCTCGCTACACGGTTTATTACACATATTAGGATATGATCATGAAAATTTATCTGAGAGAGAAAAAATGGATAAAGAAACACAAAATCTGTTAAAGTATTGGGTATAAAAGATGAAGACAAGAAATTTTAGTGAAAGTTTGAGATTTTCTATTGAGGGAATAATTTGGGGTTTGAAATATGAAAGGAATATAAAGATTCAGTTTTTTATAGGGTTATTAACTGTAATTGCTGGATTAATTTTTAAACTTACAGAATTAGAACTGTTATTAATTTTATTATGGACTGGATTAGTAATAAGTGCAGAATTTTTTAATACTGCTATAGAAAAGGCTTTAGATTCTTATGATGAGAATTTTTCTCCATCTATAAAGATTATAAAAGATTTATGTGCATCTGCAGTTTTTATTCTAGCTTTGTTTGCTACAATTTCAGGACTTATAATTTTTCTTCCTCGTTTAATTTCTTTTTTAAAAATAATAATATTCAGAGGAGTGTGAAGGTATCTGAATTTTATTCTCCTTTTGATTCTCCTATCTCTTTCAGCTTTTTTCTCTGCTTTAGAAACCTCGTTAGTTTCTTCTACAAAGATTAAACTTCATCATTTAGCTCTTGAGGGTAATAAGAGAGCAGAAAAGCTTCTTAATTTACTTCAAAACACTCAAGAAGTCTTAGCTACTATCTTAATTGCTAATAATCTTGTTAATATTCTTATTGCATCTATTGTTACAAAAATTACCCTTAGTTATACTCAGAGTTATGGTATTTCAGTTGCTACTGGTTTTTCTACGTTTTTTATTGTAATATTTGGAGAAATGATTCCTAAAACTTTCGGACTTAAATATAAAGAAAGGTTTTCATTAGCCTTTTTTTATCTTTTTTATCCTATCTATATTATTTTTAAACCTATAACTCGTATTTTCCTATTTTTTAGTAGTATTTTTTATCATGTCTTAGGAAAAACATCAGAAAGTATTTCTCCTTTTGCTACTGTCGAGGAATTTATAACCCTAGTAAATATGGGAGAAAAAGAAGGTATAATTGAAAAGGAAGAAAAAGAATTTATTAATAATGTAATAGAATTTACAGATACAGAAGTTCATGAAGTTATGGTTCCAAGAATTGACATGGTATGTGTAAGTATTGATGACTCTTTACAAAATGCTTGGAAAAAGATAATTGAAGAAGGACATTCGAGATTGCCTGTTTACGAGGGGACTATAGATAATATTGTGGGGATAATTCATGCCAAAGACGTTCTAAAAGCTTTGGCTGAAGAAGGTAATAAGAATTTAAAGGATATAATGAGAGAAGTAATGTATATTCCTGAGAATATGAAGATAAATGACTTATTTAATGAGATGAGAAAGAGAAAAGCCCATATGGCTATTGTTGTAGATGAATATGGGGGAACAGCAGGACTGGTGACATTAGAAGATCTCTTAGAAGAGCTTGTAGGAGAAATTGAAGATGAGTATGATAGAGAAGAAAGAATGGTTTCTTTTATAGATAATAATACTATTTTGGTAGATGCAAAAATGAATATCTACGAGTTAAACGAACTTCTAGAAGAATATTGGAAGGAAAGACTTCCCGAGACAGAATATGATACCGTTGGAGGTTTAGTTCTAGATATATTAGGAAGAGTTCCTGTAAGAGGAGAAGAAATAAAATTGGGAAATTTAAATATTAAAATAGAGAGTATGAGAAGACAAAGAATAGAAAAGGTTAGAATTACATATAATGAAGAAAAAGAAAATAAAAGTTCTGAGGTGACGAATGACTAAGTATATTATTATTACGGGTGGAGTTATATCTTCTTTAGGTAAAGGTTTAACTACTGCTTCCCTTGGTAGGATTTTAAAAAGTAAAGGATTTTCAGTTACCGCATTAAAATTTGATCCATATATAAATGTTGATGCTGGAACTATGAATCCTTACCAACATGGTGAGGTATTTGTAACTGAAGATGGTGCAGAAACAGATTTAGATTTGGGGCATTATGAGAGATTTTTAGATGTTAATCTTAGTTCTATTAACAATGTTACTACTGGAAAAATTTATTCTAATGTTATAAATAAAGAAAGAGAAGGAAAATACTTAGGTTCTACAGTCCAGATTATCCCTCATATTACTGAAGAAATTAAGTTAAGCATCCTAAGAGTGGCGGAAGAGACTAAAGCAGATATTGTGTTAGTAGAGATAGGGGGTACTGTGGGAGATATAGAAGGACTTCCTTTTTTGGAGGCAGTAAGGCAATTTAGAAAAAATGTTGGAAGACAGAATTTAATATATATTCACGTTACATTAGTCCCTTCTTTATTTCCTACTGGTGAGCTTAAGACAAAACCAACTCAACATAGTGTTAAAGAACTTAGAAGTATTGGTATTCAACCAGATATCATACTTTGTAGAGCTAAGGAAAAACTTCCTAAAAATATAAGAGAGAAAATAGCTCTTTTTACTGATGTAGAACCTGAAGCAGTAATTTCTGGGGTAGATGTGGATGATATTTATAGTATTCCTTTACATTTTGAAGAAGAAGGAATGGGAGATTTGGTTTGTAATCTATTAGGTTTAGACAACAGAAAAAGTGATTTGGAAGAGTGGAAAAAGATGATAAATAAACCTTTAGAGGGAGAGATAAATGTTACTATCTTAGGTAAGTATACTACTCTTCCTGATGCTTATCTTAGTGTTGTTCAGGCTTTAAAGCATTCTACAAGGTATTTTGGAGTTAAATTAAATCTTAAATGGGTAGAATCTGATAGAGTTAATTCTAATAATGTAGATGAAATTCTAAGAGATACCGAAGGTTTACTTGTTCCTGGTGGGTTCGGAGCAAGAGGAATTGAGGGTATGATTGAAGGTATTAGATGGGCAAGAAAAAATAATATTCCATTTCTAGGACTATGCCTCGGACTTCAGTGTGCAGTTATAGAATTTGCAAGAAGTATTGGATTAAAAGATGCAAATAGTAAAGAGTTTGATGAGAATACTTTATATCCTGTGATTGATTTAATGCCTAATCAGAGAGAGGTAAAAGCAAAAGGTGGAACTATGAGATTAGGTGCATATCCATGTGTTATAGATAAAAATTCTTTAGCATATCAGTGTTATCAAAAGGAATTAGTTTATGAAAGACATAGACATAGATATGAGGTAAATAATAATTTTAGAGGTATACTTGAAAAACATGGATTGAAATTTTCTGGTCTTTCTCCTGATGGTGAGTTA
This sequence comes from Dictyoglomus sp., assembly GCA_025060475.1. Lineage (NCBI taxonomy): Bacteria > Pseudomonadati > Dictyoglomota > Dictyoglomia > Dictyoglomales > Dictyoglomaceae > Dictyoglomus > Dictyoglomus sp. The sequence continues at coordinate 116,033 of JANXBZ010000003.1, forward strand.
ATTGAAATTATAGAACTCAAAGATCACCCATTTTTTATAGCTACCCAATTCCATCCTGAATATAAGTCAAGACCTTTAAACCCCCATCCGTTATTTTTAGGATTTGTTAAAGCAATTTTAAAGGAGAAAAAATATGGATAATAGAGAGCTTTGGGAAATGGCCAGAAAAGTTTTAGAGTTTTCTTATTCACCTTACTCAAATTTTCCAGTAGGGGCTGCTCTTCTAACGAAATCAGGTAAAGTATACTTAGGTACAAATATTGAGAATGCTTCTTACGGATTAACTATTTGTGCAGAAAGGGTTGCTATTTTCAAAGCAGTTAGTGAAGGTGAAAGAGAATTTTTAAAAATTGTAATAGTTGGAAAAGAAGGTCAAGGTCTTTTTCCTTGTGGGAGTTGTAGGCAAGTAATGGCAGAATTTTCTTTAGATTTAGAAGTTATTTTATATGATTTAAAGAAAGGAGAATTTGCCTCTTGGAAAGTAAGAGAACTTTTACCATTAAATTTTACCTTAAAGCGAGGTTAAAATTATTATGAAGATTCTAACAAAATTAGCATATGTAGGTATAATAGGAAAACCAAATGTAGGCAAATCAACTCTTATTAATCTTTTGGTGGGAGAAAAGGTTTCAATTATTGCTGAGAAGCCTCAAACTACTAGACAAAGAATTTTAGGAATACTGACTTTGGAGAATAAAGCTCAACTAATTTTTCTTGACACTCCAGGTTGGTATGAACCAAAACATCTTTTAGGAGAATACATGCTAAATGTTATAAAGGATACTATTAAAAATTCTGATGTACTTTTAATGCTTCTAGATTCTTCTTTAGACTTGGAAAAAGAAGATTTGATTCTATTAAATATCTTAAAAAAAGAGGAAAAACCTCACTTAATTATCTTAAACAAGATAGATTTAGTGTCAAAAGAAAAATTGGAAGAGAAAGTAAAAGAATTGAAAGAATTTGGCTTTTCTGAAGAAAAAATAGTCAAAATTTCTGCACTATATGGAACAAATAAAGAGGAGCTTTTAGATAAAATTATAGAGATTTCTCCATATGGAGAGTTTCTTTATCCTCCTGATATGGTTTCAGATCAAACAGATAAATTCTTTATCTCTGAGATAATTAGAGAAAAAATAATACATTTAACCTATCAAGAAGTACCTCACTCTACGGCAGTATATGTAGATGAAATTGCAGAGAGAAAGAACGGAAACTTGATTTATATTCGAGCAACAATCTTAGTAGAAAAACCTACTCAAAAATCTATAATTATAGGAAAAGATGGGAGTATGTTAAAGAAAATTGGAACTCTTGCACGTATGGAATTAGAAGAATATTTTAAAAAGCAAGTTTATTTAGATCTCTGGGTAAAAGTTAAAGAAAAATGGCGAAAGAAACCAGAGGTTTTGAGAGAATTGGGATACCAATAAAGGAGGAATATTTTTGAATGGATAAAAAAACCTTAGCTAAAATGATCGATCATACGTTATTAAGACCTGATGCTTCATCAAAGGATATCGAAGAATTCTGCAAAGAGGCTTTAGAATATAATTTTATGTCAGTTTGTGTTCAACCTTATTTTGTTCCTTTAGTATACAAACTTCTGAAAGATTCGGAGATAAAAATTTGTACAGTAATAGATTTTCCACATGGATCAAATTCTCCTTCTGCAAAGGCGTTTCAAATAGAAGAACTTCTTAAGAAGGGAGCAGAAGAATTTGATATAGTTGTTAATATTTCAGCAATAAAAGACAGAAATGAGAAAGTATTGAGAGAGGAAATAAAAAAAGCAGTAGAAACTGCTTCGGGAAAAATCGTTAAAATTATTATTGAAACATGTTATCTTACCGATGATGAAAAGGTTTATATTACTAATATTATAAAAGAAGAAGGAGCTCATTTTGTAAAAACTTCTACAGGTTTTGGTCCCAAAGGTGCAGAAATACGAGACATAATACTCCTTAAAAAAATTGCAGAAAACAAATTAAAAATTAAAGCGTCAGGGGGTATTAGAACCTTAGAACAGGCTCTTTCTTTTATAAATGCTGGTGCAGATCGTCTAGGAACTTCGCAAAGTATTAAGATTTTAAAAGAGTTAAATGAATAGATATTATTTTGAAGAAGCTATTGTTTTAAAAAATCAAAGAATAAGAGATTCGGATCTTCTTCTAACTATATATGGAAGAAGCAAGGGGAAATATAATGTTATAGCTCCTGGAGCTTTAAAGTTTAAAAATAGATTAAGAGGTAAAATAGAACTTTTCTCTTGGGGAAAAGGATATTTTATTAAAAGAAAAAGTTTGGATTGGTTGATTAATTGGGAAATCAAAGATATCTTTTGGAATATAAGAACAAATTTTGAAAAGTTAAATTCTGCTTTAAGTATTATAAGTATTGTAGAAAGGAATACTCCGTGGGAAAATCCAGATGAAAACTTGTTTAATATAGTCATAAATATATTAAAATTGATAAAAGAAAATAATTCTGAGTTTTTTAAGGAAATTTTTTTTATAAGGTACATTCAATCTCAAGGACTTATTGATAAATTTTCTACAAGTTGTAATAAATGTGGCAAGGTTTTTAAGAATGAAATTGTTAGAATAAATATCATAGAAAACAAAGTCTATTGTAAAAATTGTTCCTTTTCGGGAGTAGCTATTTCCTTAGAGACTTTGCAAAATCTTAATAAAATATTGGATCTGCCATTAGAGGAGAGTATAAATTTAAATTTATCAAAAATTGAATTTGAAAATTTGATGAGAGAATACGAAAAAACTATAGAATAGAGAAGGAGGATTTTTTATGCTTACCTTCCAAGAAATTATCTTTAAATTAAATGAGTTCTGGCATAATCAAGGGTGTATAATTCAACAACCTTATGATATAGAGGTAGGCGCTGGAACTATGAATCCTGCAACTTTTTTTAGAGTTTTAGGTCCAGAACCTTGGAAAGTAGCCTATGTTGAACCTTCTCGAAGACCTACCGATGGAAGATATGGAGAGAATCCTAATAGATGGCAACATTATTACCAATATCAAGTAATATTAAAACCCTCGCCTTATGATGTTCAAGAAATTTATCTTGATAGTTTAAGATATTTAGGAATAGATATTGAAAAACATGATATTCGATTTGTTGAAGATAATTGGGAGTCTCCAACTCTTGGAGCCTGGGGTATTGGTTGGGAGGTTTGGTTAGATGGAATGGAGATTACACAATTTACATATTTTCAACAGTGTGGAGGTTATGATCTATTTCCAGTCTCTGCAGAAATCACCTATGGGCTTGAAAGAATTGCTATGTATATTCAAGGAGTAGATGATTTCAGAGATATCATATGGCAAGGAGATGTTACCTATGGAGATATACATCTTCAAGGAGAGGTAGAACATTGTCATTACAATTTTTCTTTAGCAGATGTAGAAAGACTAAGATTACTGTTTAATGAATACGAAAAAGAGGCAGAAAGACTACTAAATCTTTCTCTAGTTTTTCCAGCATATGATTATGTATTAAAATGTTCTCACGTATTTAATCTTTTAGATGCAAGGGGAGCAATAAGTGTCGTACAAAGAACAGAATATATATCACGAATAAGAAAACTTGCATATAAATCAGCAGAAAATTATTTAAAGAGTCGAGAGAAGTTAGGTTTTCCTCTAATGAAAAAGACTTTCTGGAGGGAGGAAGAAAAAGTTGGGTAAAGATCTTTTGGTTGAGATTGGAACAGAAGAGATGCCTGCAAGTTTTTTAAGACCTGCTCTTTTACAAATGGAGGAAATAACAAAAGAAGTTTTAGATTCTAATTTTCTTTTTTATAAAGATATAAAAGTATATGCTACTCCAAGGAGATTAGTAGTTTATGTTGAGGATTTAGACGAATATCAAAGATCTCAGGAGGAAGAAATAAGAGGGCCTGCAGAAAAAATTGCGTATAAAGATGGTCAATGGCTTGAGCCTGCAATAAAATTTTCTCAACAATATGGTGTGAAACTTGAAGATCTTTTTATCAAGAATACTGAGAAGGGGTCTTATGTTTTCTTAAAAAGAAAAATTCAAGGAAAACTTACAAAAGACTTATTGCCTAATATAATTAAAGAAATTATAACAACAATTAAATTTCCTAAAATGATGAGATGGGGAGATGTAGACTTTGTTTTTGGAAGACCAATAAAATGGTTATTAATTCTCTATGGAGAAGAATCTATTGATTTGGAAATAGCAAGGATAAAGTCATCTAATTTTTCTTGTGCTCCAAGATTCTTGTCAGAAAAAAAGCTACAAATAAAAAGTTCTCAAGAATATTTTTATACAATGAAAGAAAATTATATTCTCTTGGATCAAGAAGAAAGAAAAAATGAAATTTTAAGACAAGCAGAAAACCTAGCAATGGAGAGAGGTTTTTATTTAGATTATTCTCCAGAATTATTGGAAGAACTAACCTTTCTTGTAGAATATCCTACCGCTTTCTTAGGGGAGTTTGATAAAAGATATCTCAATCTTCCAGAAATAGTACTGAAAGTCACCATGGAAAAGAAACAAAGATATTTTCCTCTAAGAGATAATAAAGGAAAACTTGTAAATTATTTTATTGGAATTAGAAATGGAACAGAAAAAAATATAGATATAATTAGGGAAGGGAATGAAAAGGTATTAAAAGCAAGATTGTCTGATGCTGAGTATTACTATAATGAGGATAAAAAAGAACCTTTACAAAATTACCTAAAAAAGCTTGATGGAATAATATTTCATGAAAAATTAGGATCAATGAGAGATAAGGTAGAAAGGGTCAAGAAAATTATCTTTTTATTAGAACAAGATTTTAATCTAGAAGATGAAAGAAAAATTATTTTGGAAAGGGCGGTAGAATTATATAAAGCAGATTTAGGAACTCTCATGGTTAGCGAATATCCAGAATTACATGGAGTTATAGGAGAAATCTATGCAAAAAATTCTGGAGAAGATGAGGAAGTTGCAAAAATTTTAGGTGAATATTTTTTACCAAAAACCTTAGAGGATAATGTTTCTTCTAATTTATTATCTAACATATTAGGAATTGCAGATAGAATTGATAGCTTAACAGGATATTTCAGTTTAGAGCTTTTTCCTACAGGTTCTGAAGATCCTATTGGTCTCAGAAGGTTAACTAATGGTCTTTTAAAAATTCTTTGGGAAAAAGAGTATGACATAAAGATTAAAGATCTATTTGATTACTCTTGGAATATATATGGATTTAAAAATAATAAAGACAATATATGGAAAAAAGCAGAAGATTTTTTATCTCAAAGATTGAGAAACTTTCTCATAGAGAAGAACTATCCTATAGATTTGATAAATGGAGTTTTATCTCTAGGGTTTGACCCTATTTGGAAAGTAAAGAAAAGGTTAGAAACATTAGTAGAATTACAAAAAGATAATGAATTATATTCTAAACTCTATACTTCTGCTAATAGATTAGTAAGAATTATTCCTAGCAATTTTGTTCCCTTAGAAAGTCTTAAAGAAGAATATTTAATTACAGATGAGGAGAAGAAACTTTACTATAAATTTTTAAATATTAAAGATAAATATGCAGAAGACCTTAAAGAAGGAAATTATTTAAAGATTTTTAAGAGTGAAGAGATATTAGATTTAGTGGAAAATATTAACGTTTTTTTTGATAAAGTATTAGTTATGTCTCCCAAAAAAGAAGAGAGAGATAATAGACTATCTTTGATCTCTTATCTTAAAAATCTTTTTTGGGAACTTGTTGATTGGAGTAAGATTGTAAAAGTTTAAAATTTTGTTAAAGTAAAATTAACTATCTTTATGATATAATCTGAAGAGATATTAAAAAATTAAAATGTTGGGAGGAGAAAGGATGGAAAAAAAGAGAGTATATTTGTTTGAAGAAGCAGATGGTAAAAATAGAAATCTTTTTGGTGGAAAAGGTGCAGGTCTTGCAGACATGACTAAAGCTGGACTTCCTGTTCCACCTGGATTTATTATTACCACTGAAGTTTGTAAAGAGTATCAAGAGCTTGGTAGAAATTTACCTGCTGGTCTCATGGATGAAGTTCTTCAGGCTATGAAAAAGATAGAAGAAAAAGTTGGAAAGAAATTTGCTGATCCCTCTAATCCTCTCTTAGTATCAGTCCGTTCTGGAGCTCCTATTTCTATGCCTGGAATGATGGATACTATTCTTAATCTTGGACTAAATGATGAGACTGTTGAGGGATTAGCAAAAGCTAGTAATAATGAAAGATTTGCTTATGACTCGTATCGTAGATTTATTCAAATGTTTGGAAATGTAGTATTAGGTATACCTCACGAAAAATTTGAGGAGATTTTAGATCATTACAAGAAGGAACAAGGAGTTAAATTAGACAGTGAACTTACTGCTGAGTCTTTAAAGAAGGTTGTAAAAGATTATAAGGCTTTGGTAAAGAAAGAAACGGGGAAAGATTTTCCTCAAGATCCATATACTCAATTAGAGCTTGCTATAAGAGCAGTATTCGATTCTTGGAATAATGAAAGAGCTATAAAATATCGAGAAATTCATAATATTCCGGATACTCTTGGAACTGCAGTAAATATTGTAACTATGGTTTTTGGAAATATGGGAGATGATAGTGGAACAGGAGTAGCCTTTACAAGAAATCCTTCTACTGGAGAAAAAGAATTTTATGGAGAATACTTAACTAATGCTCAAGGAGAAGATGTAGTAGCTGGTATTAGAACTCCTCAGCCTATTTCCAAATTAGCACAAGAAATGCCCGAAGTTTATAAACAACTATTAGAGGTTAGAGATTTATTAGAAAAATATTATAGAGATATGCAGGATATTGAATTTACTATCGAGAGAGGCAAACTTTATATGCTTCAAACAAGAAATGGAAAGAGAACGGCAAGGGCAGCAGTGAAAATTGCTGTGGATATGGCAAAAGAAGGATTAATAACCAAAGAAGAAGCTATATTAAGAGTTTCTCCAGAACAAATAAATCAATTATTACATGCTCAAATTGATCCTGAAGCTCCTAAAAAAGTTATAGCTAAGGGACTTCCTGCATCTCCTGGGGCTGCCTGTGGGAAAGTAGTATTTTCTTCAAAAGAAGCAGAAAAAAGAGGAAAAGAAGGAGAAAAAATTATTCTTGTAAGACCTGAGACAACTCCTGATGACATTGGTGGATTGGCTGCTGCTCAAGGAGTTTTAACTAGCAGAGGAGGAATGACGAGTCATGCTGCAGTGGTAGCAAGGGGTATGGGAAAACCTGCAGTAGTTGGATGTGAGGTTATTAGAATTGACCTTGCTAAGGAAGAATTCAGAGTAGGAGATGTGGTAATAAAGAAAGAGGATATAATAACTATTGATGGTTCTACAGGAGAGGTAATTTTAGGAGAGGTACCAATGATTCCACCCACACTAAGTGAAGAATTAAAGGAATTACTTTCTTGGGCTGATGAAATAAGAAAAATCGGAGTAAGGGCTAACGCAGATACTCCTGCTGATGCTCAAAAAGCCTTTGAATATGGAGCGGAAGGTATTGGACTTGCAAGAACAGAACATATGTTCTTAGGAAATAGACTCCCATTAGTTCAAGAGATGATTCTTGCGGAAACAGAAGAAGAAAGAAGAAAAGCTCTTGATAAACTTCTTCCCGTACAAAGAGAAGATTTTATAGGACTATTCAGGGCAATGCAAGGAAAACCAGTTACTATAAGACTTATTGATCCACCTCTTCATGAATTCTTACCTCCTTTAATTGATCTTACAGTAGAAGTAGAATTAATGAAGGCAAAGGGTATTACTGGAAAAGAATTAGAAGAAAAAGAGAAGCTACTTTCTGTAGTAAGAAGACTTCATGAATTCAATCCTATGATGGGATTTAGGGGATGCAGATTAGGAGTAGTTTATCCTGAGATATTTGAAATGCAAACAAGAGCTATAATGGAGGCCGCAGTAGCAGTAGCAAAAGAAGGTTTACCTGTAAAACCAGAGATTATGATTCCTGTTGTTGGTTTAGAAACTGAAATGGAAAAATTAGCAGATCTTATTCATAGGGTTGCAAGAAAAGTTTTAGAGGAAAATAATATAAAGATAGATTATAAAGTTGGTACAATGATAGAAGTTCCAAGAGCAGCTATTATTGCAGACAAATTAGCAAAAACCGCAGAATTTTTCTCTTTTGGAACCAATGACTTAACTCAAATGACCTTTGCTTACAGTAGAGATGATGCAGAAGGAAAATTCTTAGGTTTCTATAGAGAAAAAGGATACTTGGAATATGATCCCTTTGAACACTTAGATAGAGAAGGTGTTGGAGAATTAATGAAAATGACTGTGGAAAGAGGGAGAAAAGTAAGACCAGATCTAAAAATCGGTATATGTGGAGAACATGGAGGAGATCCAGAGTCAATAGAATTTTGTTATCTAATTGGATTAGATTATGTGAGCTGTTCACCATTTAGAGTTCCCATTGCAAGACTTGCTGCTGCTCATGCTACATTAAAACATCAGAAACAAATGGCTTTTGTAGATAGAACAGTTTAAAGAGGTGAAAAGAAAGGGGGGAGAAAAGTTTTCTCCCCCCTTAAAGATGTTAATTCGTGAACAAATAGAAGAGAGAGAAAAAAGTTTTCTTTCCCCATACGCTACTCTAAGTATCAATTCAAAAGGAAGAATATTTCCTGAAGAAGAATGTTCTATAAGAACTTGTTTTCAAAGAGATAGAGATAGAATAATTCATTCCAAAGCTTTTAGAAGATTAAAACATAAAACTCAAGTTTTTCTTGCTCCTGAGGGAGATCATTATAGAACAAGACTTACCCATACATTGGAAGTGTCACAAATAGCAAGGACTATTGCAAGAGCCTTATTTTTAAATGAAGATTTAACAGAAGCTATAGCTTTGGGACATGATTTAGGTCATACTCCTTTTGGACACATGGGAGAAAAAATATTAGATGAATTAGCAAAGTCTTATGGATTAAAAGGTTTCTCTCATGCAGAACAAAGTTTAAAGGTTGTAGATAAAATTGAAAGAGAGGGAAAAGGATTAAATTTAACATATGAAGTTAGAGAGGGTATACTTCAACATACAAAGGGACAAGTGGACTTAAGATTTTGTTACTCCAAAAGAGTTTCAGAAACCCTTGAAGGTGAAATTGTTAGAATTTCTGATGTAATTGCTTATCTTAATCATGATTTAGATGATGCTTTAAGAGCAAAAATAATAAGGGAAGAAGAAATTCCAGAAAAAGTTTTATCAATCTTAGGGAAAACTCATAGAGAGAGAATAAATACTATGGTACAGAATTTAGTATATAATAGCATAAACTCTCCTGTTTTAAAGTTTGATGCTATAATTTTAGAGGCTATGGAAGAATTGAGGAAATTTCTTTACGAAATTTTATACATTAATCCGCAGGTTAAATCAGAGAATCAAAGGGTTGAATTTTTAATAACAGGGTTGTTTGAATACTTTTATAAAAATCCTTCAAAAATTCCTTCTCTTTTTTTAAAAGAGGATAAAATTACTGGAATTATTGATTATATAGCAGGAATGACAGATAGATATGCAATAGAATTATTTGAAGAAATTCACATTCCAAAACCTTGGAGGTTTTTCTAATGGTCTTCTCCTTAGAGGAGTTTGTTGACGATGTAAAGCAGAGAATAAATATTGTTGATATAATAGGACGCTATGTAAACCTTAAAAAATCTGGTAAAAATTTTGTTGGTCTCTGTCCTTTTCATTCGGAAAGAACTCCATCTTTTTATGTGAGTCCTGAGAAAGGATTGTATCATTGTTTTGGATGTGGAGCTAGTGGTGATGTTTTTTCCTTCATAATGAATTATAGAAATATATCTTTTATGACTGCTTTGGAAGAATTGGCTCAAGAAGTAGGATTAGAGTTACCTAAGATTAGTAAGAAAGAAACCCAAGAATTTAATATCCTTTTGGAGATAATTAAAGAGACAGCCAATTTTTACTCAATTTATTTAAAAAGTAAATATGGAATTGAAGGAAGAGAATATTTAAGAAAGAGAAATATAAAACCTCAAACTCAGGATAAATTTCTTTTGGGACTTTCTCCAAAGAATCCTATGCTTTTATATAGATATCTTATAAAAAAGGGATTTTCTGAAGAAGATATCATAAAGAGCAAAGTTTTATATAAAATTAAACAAGAATGGAAAGATCCCTTCTCGGGAAGATTAATTTTTCCTATAATAAATCATAAAGGAAAAATTATAGGTTTTGGTGCAAGAACTTTATCTAATGAAGAGCCTAAGTATATAAACTCTTCTGAAAGTGAAATTTTTAATAAAAGAGAAATCCTTTATGCTCTTTATCATGGAAAGGAAAAAATTAAAAAAGAAAACAAAGTCTTATTAGTTGAAGGTTATATGGATGCAATTTCTCTTCATCAAGAAGGAATTGATTTTGTAGTAGCATCTTTAGGTACATCTCTCACTTCTTCTCAGGCAAGACTTCTTAGGAGTTTTACTTCAAATGTTATAATTAGTTATGATCAAGATCCTGCTGGAATACAAGCGGGAAAGAGGGCTCTGTCTATTTTAGAATTGGAAGACTTTAAGGTTTTGTGGCTTAGTCTCCCTTCATCTTTTAAGGATCCTGATGAGTTCATAAGAGAAAAAGGAAAAGAAGAGTTCTTAAAATTGGTAGAAGAGAGTAAAGATCCTTTAGAGTTTTTAATTGATTATATTTTATCTCAAGAAACAAACTTTCAGGAAAAACTAGAAGGTATTTTGGAAATATTGACATCTTCGATTCTTCGTAGTAAAAATATACTTGTTCAGCAAGAGAAGGTGAAAAGTTTTCTGCCATATGTAAGTAAAAAGTTAAATATTCCTGAAGAAGGATTACAAAGAGAAATAAAGATACGTGTTTCCCAATGGAAAGATAGATTAAATAATAAAAAACTTGGAATCACGAAAATTTTTATCACTTCACAGTTAGAAGAGATATTATTGGGTTTAATACTTTTAGGGGTTGATAATAGAAATATTCAGAGTTTGAGTCCTGATGACTTTACCTTTCCCTTTTATCAAGAGGTATTGAAGAAATGGAGATTATGGAATAAAGAAAAGGGTTTAGAGGAGTTTATCAATTCGTGGGAGGAAGATAAGAGAATATTCTTAGAAAGAGCTATAAAAATGGGAGAAAGACATATAAATGAAAAGGAAATTTCTTTCTTATGGGAGGAATATAGAAAAGAGAAAATAAGAAGACAAATAAGACTGAAAAAGGAAGAACTATTTCTAAGAGAAAAAGAAGGGGTCGAAAAAGAAAAAATTGAGGAGTTAATGAAAGAAATTCAATGGCTAAAAAGTCAATTAGAAAAGGCTGTATGATTATCGATGAAAGGAGAGGATTTTTATGAAAAATAAAAAATATCCCGAGAAAATAACTCCTGAAGAGGTTCTAATGGATTATCCTTATCCAGAAGATAATTTAGACGAAATAGAGGATCTTCTTGCAGAGCACGAATTAGTTGATGAAAGTGAGTTTAGAGAATATAGACAAGAAGAAATTTCAGAGACTATTGAAGAAGAGCTAGAAATTCCTGAGGAAATAGAGTTAGACGATCCCGTAAAAATGTATCTTAAAGAAATAGGTAAAATACCTCTTCTTACTCCTGAGGAGGAAGTAGAACTTGCGAAAAGAGCATCGGAAGGGGATGAGGAAGCTAAGAAGAGGTTAATAGAAGCAAATTTAAGACTTGTGGTGAGTGTAGCAAAAAGATACATTGGGAGAGGTCTTTTATTTTTAGATCTTATTCAAGAAGGTAATCTTGGTTTGATTAAAGCAGTTGAAAAATTTGATTATCGAAAAGGATTTAAATTTAGCACATATGCAACTTGGTGGATAAGGCAAGCTATTACACGGGCAATTGCTGATCAGGCAAGAACAATTCGTATTCCTGTTCATATGGTTGAGACTATGAATAAAATTCATAAAATAACAAGACAATTAACTCAAGAACTTGGAAGAAAACCTACTGATGAGGAAATTGCAGAAAGAGTCGGATTACCTGTAGAAAGAGTAAGAGAAATAAGTCTTATGGGACAGGAACCTCTTTCTCTGGAAATGCCTGTGGGGGAAGACGAAGATAATAGACTAGCAGATTTTGTTGAGCATAAAGGTCTTAGTCCAGCAGATATTGCTGTCCAGAACTCTTTAAAGAAGGACATAAATGAGATTCTAAACGAGTTGTCTGAAAGAGAAAGAGAAATTTTAAAATTAAGATTTGGTCTTGTTGATAATCAACCAAGAACTCTTGAAGAAGTAGGTAAATTATTTAATGTTACTAGAGAACGAATAAGGCAAATTGAAGCAAAAGCTTTAAGGAGGTTACGTCATCCAAGCAGAAGTAAGAAAATAAAGGATTACTTAGAAGATTAATTCTAAATTTTTAGGGAGGTGTTTTAAATAGATAGGGAGTACAGGGTTAATGAGAGAATAAGGGTAAGAGAGGTGAGAGTTGTAGGAGAAGATGGAAGACAATTAGGAATTATGCCTATAGAACAAGCATTAAGAATTGCAAGAGAAAGAAATTTAGATTTAGTCGAGGTAGCTCCAAATGCTAATCCACCTGTTTGTAAAATTATGGACTATGGAAAATTTAAATATGAACAGGCAAGAAAGGAAAAAGAAAATAAAAAGAGTCAAAAGGCAATAGAAGTTAAAGAAATTAAAATAAGGCCAAATATTGAAGAACATGATTACCAAGTGAAATTAAGAAAAATTAGAGAATTTCTCGAAAAAGGATATAAAGTAAGATTGGTAATTCTTTTTAGGGGAAGACAGTTGATATATAAAGAATGGGGTGATAAACTTTTAGAAAGAATTCTAAAAGACATTGAGGATTTAGGAGGAGCAGAAAAGAAAGGTCCATTAATAGGAACTTCAATGCTTATAATGCTTGCTCCCAAAAAGTTTATTAAAAAAGTGGTATTGGAGGAGGCTAAAAATGAGTAATAAATTAAAAACAAGATCATCAGCTGCTAAAAGATTTAAAGTGACTGCAACAGGAAAAATTCTGCATAAAAAAGCAGGAATGAGACATAATTTAGGAAAGAAGAGTGGTTCGAGAAAAAGAAGACTTAGTATTCCTGGAAGTATTAAAGAAGAATGGCACATTAAAAAAATGATTCCCTATAATTTATGAATGTAGGAGAGGATGAAAAATGAGAGTTAAAGGTGGATATATAACAAGAAGAAGACATAAGAAAATTCTAAAATTAGCCAAAGGATTTAGAGGAAGAAGAAGCAAGATTTTTAAAATTGCTAATCAGTCAGTAATAAAAGCCCTATATGATGCTTATATAGATAGGAGAAGAAAGAAAAGAGAATTTAGACGTCTTTGGATTATAAGAATAAATGCTGCAGTTAGAGAATTTGGTCTTTCATATAGTAATTTTATTTCTAAGCTCAAAAAGAATAATATTAAGTTAAACAGAAAGATTCTTGCAGAACTTGCAGTTTCGGAACCAGAGACTTTTAAACAGATAGTACAGCAAGTTGTATAATGGAGATCATCCAAAGTCGTAGAAATGCTGATATACAGGAAATATTAGAACTTAAAGATAAAAGACAAAGAAAAGAAAAAGGAAAATGTATTGTTGAAGGTTGGCGATTATTAAAGGATGCGTGGAAAAGTGGGGTTTATATACAAAAGGTTTTTATATCAAAATCTTTTTGGGAGAAAAAGGATAAAGAGGTAGAAGATCTTCTTTCTACTATTCCCTATGCTATTGTTGAAGATTCATTAATGAATAAAATTTCTCTATTAGAAACACCCCCAGGAATTTTGGGGGTGTTACCTTTATTTTTAGAACCCAGATGGGAAGTAATATCTAAAGAAAAGAATTCTATAGTAATTTATTCTGATGGAATTCAAGATCCTGGAAATCTTGGGACTCTTATCAGATTATCAGAAGGCTTAAATGTTTCTGCCCTAATTTTATCTGAAAATACTGTAGATCCTTATAATTATAAAGTTATTAGAGCATCATCAGGTTCTATTTTTCGTCTTCCTATATGGATATCTTCGATAAAAGAAATAATAGAATTTTTTAAAGGATTTCCAGTAATTATTGCAGATCCACATGGAGAAGAGGTTTATTTTAAGTATAATTACAAAGAAGCTTTTCTATTGATATTAGGAAATGAAGCATGGGGAATAAATATAGAAAAATATAGAGAATTAAATCCTATAAAACTTCGAATTCCATTAAAAAAAGAAGTAGAATCATTGAATGTTGCGATAGCAGGCTCTGCTTTTCTTTTTGAAGCCCAACGACAAAGATATATGGAGGAGAGATTATGAGAGAAGAGGAATATGTCTTAAAAGTTGAACATGCAAAGGAAAGATTAAAAAAAGCCGAAAATTTGAAGGAATTAGAAGAAATAAAAAGAGAGTATCTAGGAAAAAATAGTTTTTTGGCTCAAATTCTAAGATCCTTAGGTAAGATGTCTCCCCAAGAAAGAGTTTATTGGGGAAAATTGGCAAATCAGTGGAAAGATGAACTTGAAGCTCTTTGGGAGGAAGCAGAAAAGAGAATAAAAATTAATACTATACAAAAAAGATTAAGAGAAGAAGAAATCGATATAACATTACCTGGCAGAAGAAGACCCATCGGAAAGTATCATCCTTTGACTCAAGTTATTGAAGAGATAATCTCAGTCTTTAAAGAAATGGGATTTCAAGTAGTTTATGGACCTGAATTAGAAACAGATTATTATAATTTCACAGCTTTAAATATTCCACAAGATCATCCTGTTAGAGAATCTCATGATTCCTTTTATGTTGACAAGGAATATCTATTAAGAACTCAAACTTCTCCTGTTCAAATAAGAGTAATGGAAAACAAAAAACCTCCTTTAAGAATCGTTGCTCCTGGAAAATGTTATAGAAGAGATTTTCCTGATGCAACTCATAGTCCGATGTTCTTTCAAATAGAAGGATTAGCTGTTGATTATGAAGTTTCTTTTGCGGAATTAAAAGGAGTACTAACAATTTTTGCTCATCGTCTTTTTGGTAAAGATAGAAAAGTATATTTTATCCCTAGTTATTTTCCTTTTACAGAACCCAGTGCGGAAATGTATGTAGAATGTGGAATTTGTAAAGGAGAAGGATGCAAGGCTTGTGGTAATTCAGGAGTTTTAGAAATTTTAGGATGTGGTATGGTACATCCTCAAGTTTTTAGGGAGGTAGGAATAGATCCAGAAATATACACAGGTTTTGCTTTTGGGATGGGACCTGACAGAATTGCTATGCAAATTTATGGAATAGAAGACATACGACTTTTTTATGAAAATGATCTTAGATTTTTAACACAATTTTAAAGGAGGAATTATCCAATGTTAATTTCATATAGATGGCTTATAGATTATCTAGAACCTATAGATTCTGATGATGTTATTAAAGCATTAAGAAATTTAGGTTTATACGCATCTTATCAGTATAAGAATGGAAAATTAAAAATCGGGGAAGTATGGTCTAAAGTTTTAATTGGAGAAGTGAGAGAATTGAAAACTCATCCTACAAAAGAAGGACTTATTATATGTAAAGTTTTTGATGGCAAAGAAGTGTTGAATATTGTTACTGGTGCAAAGAATTTATTTATAGGAGCAAAAGTTCCCGTAGCTCCCATAGGAACTAAAATTATGGGGGAAGAAATAACTTTAAAATATTTTGATGATATTCCATCTCAAGGAATGCTTTGTTCTGAATGGGAATTAGAAATATCTAATGATGCTGAAGGAATAATGATTTTACCAGAAGAATTTGAGGTTGGAAAAAAATTAAGCGAATATCTAGGAGATGGTGATTTTCTTATAGAAGTAGAAATCCCATCTAATAGAGGGGATTGTTTAAGTTATTTAGGTATTGCAAGAGAGTTATCAGCATACTTTAATATTCCTCTGAAAATTCCAGAAATAGAAATAAAAGAGGAAAAGGATTATATTGAAAATTTTGTTAAAGGAGAAATTTTAGACTTCGAGTTATGTCCAAGATTAACTTTAAGACTCATTAAAGATGTAAAAGTTGAAAAATCACCATTCTGGCTTAGGTGGAGATTAGAAAGAGTAGGGATTAGATCTATTAATAATGTTGTAGATGTAACAAATTTCCTCATGCTCGAAACAGGACAGCCACTTCATGCTTATGATTTTGATTTATTAAAAGGAAATAAATTAATTGCAAGAAGAGCAAAACCAGGAGAAAAAATTGTGTTAATAAATGATGAAGAGAAAGTTCTCGATGAAAGTATATTAGTAATCGCAGATACTGAGAGACCAGTAGGGATTGGCGGAATTATGGGGGGAAAGGAAACTGAGATTTCAAAGGAAACCAGAAATGTTTTATTAGAAGCTGCTAATTTTAATCCTATAAATATAAGAAGAAGTGCCAGAAAATTAGGATTAAGAACAGAAGCATCTTTGAGATTTGAAAGAGGAGTAGATATACTCCAAACCCCTAAAATTTTAGATAGGGCAGGGCAGCTTATTAATGCTGTTGCAGGTGGGAGACTTATTGGGGGAAAAATTGATATACATAAAGAACTTCCTGTAGAAAATAAGGTCTTTTTAAGACCTTCAAGAGTAAATAAGATTTTAGGGACAGAATTAAAAGAGGAAGAGATAGTAAATCAACTTTTAAGAATAGGATTCCAAGTGATTTCTCATAATCCTATATTAGAAATAAAAATTCCCTCTTATAGGCAAGATATAAAAGAAGAGATTGATTTAATAGAAGAAATTGCAAGATTTTTTGGATATGACAATATTCCCACATTACCGATGCAAAAAGGAATAGTTGTAGAACCGCCTTTAGAAGAGGAGATAATTGAAAAAAAGCTAAAGAGTATATTAACTTCTCTTGGATTGACGGAAGTGATTAATTACAGTTTTATTTCTCGAAAAGATTTTGAAAACTCAGGAATTATGACTATGGAACCTTTTAATAATTATATATCTCTTACAAATCCATTAAGTGAGGAAATTAGTATTTTAAGGACATCTCTACTTCCAAGTCTTTTAAAAGTTGCTCAAACAAATACAAATAAACAGAGGAAAGATGTTTTTATATTCGAAATTGGAAAAATTTTCTTAAGGGATAATAACAAATACAGAGAAGAAAAACATTTAGGAATTCTTTTAGGTGGCGAGTGGTTTATCTCCTCGTGGAATATTTCTTCGAATATTTTGAAAGCAGATTTTTATGACTTAAAAGGAATTTTCGAAAATATTTTCGAGGAGATATGGGGAATGGAGCTAAATTTAGAAAAGAGCGATTTTCCCTTTTTACATCCAGTAAGACAAGGGATTATTGTTCTTGAAAACAAAATTATTGGTTTTATGGGAGAAGTAAATCCTTTAATTACGCAAAATTATGATTTAAGAGAAAGAATATACTACGGAGAAGTTAATTTAGATCTAATACCTAATATTAAAGAAAAACCAAAATTTAAACCTTTACCTTTATATCCTGGAGTAAAGAGAGATTTAGCTCTTCTAGTTCCAGAAAACATTCAAGCAAAAGAAGTAGAGAAATTGATCAAAGAATCTTCAGGAGAACTTCTTTATTCAATAAAACTATTTGATTTATATAAAGGCGAAAAGATAGAAGAAGGATATAAAAGTTTAGCATTTTCTCTTTTCTTTGTCTCTCTAGATCATACCCTTACCGATGAAGAAGTAGATTCAATAATTGAAAAGATACTTCTAAAATTAAGAGAAATAGGAATCTTTTTAAGAATGAAATGAAAAAGTCTCTAAAGATATTAGAATGGGAAAAAATAATTAAGGAAATTTCAGAATATGCCGAAACTTCTCTTGGAAGGGAAAAAATTCTTTCTCTTTTGCCGACGAATGAATATTTGTTAATTGAAAAATGGCATAGAGAAAATAAAGAAGCATATAGGACTATTTATGAATTAGGATTTCCTTCTTTTTCAGGTATTAAAGATATAAGAAAATATCTTGAAAAAGGAAAAATTGGGGGAATAATTTTTCCAGAAGAATTCGAAGAGATTATATCTACTTTGGAGGCATGGAAAAAGTTAAGAGACTATCAGGAAAAGGCTAAAAATATAGCAAAGGATTTGTGGGGAAAAAATATACATGTTCTTTCTAACCTTTTATTAGAAATAAAAAAATGTATTCAAAATGGGGAGATATTAGATAGTGCTTCTTCTGAATTGAAGAATATAAGAAACAAAATATTTAAGACTCATCAAAAAATAAAAGAAACTGCAGAGCATTTTCTCCAAAAGGAATGGAAAAATTTTCTCCAAGAACCAATAATCACTGTAAGGCATGGAAGATATGTTCTTCCTGTTAAACAAGAATTTAGAAATCGTCTTAACGGAATTGTTCATGACCAATCTGCGTCAGGACTTACTTTTTATATAGAACCTTTACCTTTAGTGGAACTTAATAATCAATTAAATCTTTTAGAAATAGAAGAAAAAAAAGAAATAGAAAGAATTTTAAAAAGATTAACTAATTTAGTGATTTCATATGAAAAAGAAATTTTAGAAAATCTTGAAAATACATCTTATCTTGATTTCGTTTATGCAAAAATTCATTGGGCGGAAAAATATAAATGTATCATACCTGAGTTAGAAACTAGACCAGTAATAATTCTAAGAGATGCAAGGCATCCTTTTTTAGGAGAAAGAGCAGTCCCTATATCTTTGGAAATAGGCAGAAAATTTAATACCTTAGTAATTACTGGTCCAAACACAGGAGGAAAGACTGTTACATTAAAAACTATTGGACTTTTTACTCTTCTAAATCAGGCAGGAATTCCTGTTCCTGCAAAGGAAGGGACTCTTTTAGGAATATTCGATAAGATTTTTTTAGATATAGGAGATGAACAAAGTATTGAGCAAAATCTGAGTACTTTTTCTTCTCATCTCACAAATATCATTGAAATGGTAGAATATTTAGAAAAAAATGATAAACATGAAAATATTCTAATTCTTTTGGATGAACTTGGAGCAGGTACCGATCCTCAAGAAGGATCAGCTCTTGCCTTAGCACTTCTTGAGTACTTTCATTTGAAGGGAACAATAAATATTATTGCTACTCATTATCCACAACTTAAAATCATTGCAACCAAGTATGAGGGAATGGAAAATGCTTCTATGGATTTTGACGATGAAAGTCTAAGACCTTTATATAGAATTAGCTTAGGAATTCCTGGAAAAAGTAATGCATTAAAAATTGCAAAGAGATTAGGATTAGCTCAAAAAATAATAGATAGAGCATATAGTTTTCTCTCAGATAATGAGGTAAAAGTTGAAGATCTTATTGGCGAACTTCAGAGAGAAAAACAAAAACTTCAAAGAGAATATGAGGAATTGAATAAAATAAAAAAAGATTTAGAGATTGAGAAGAAGAAATTAGAAGAAGAGAAGAGGAAAATTTTAGAAGAAAAAGAACTCTTAAAAAATAAAGAGACAAATAAATTATTAAAGGAACTTAGTCAGTTAGAAGAAAGAGTCAAAGAAATTATAAAAAAACTTCAAGAAGAATCTTTATCTATGCAAACTGCTCAAAAAATCCAAAGAGAAATTAGAGATCTTTCTTTACAAGTTCGAGAAAAAAGAGAGAAAAAGGAGGAAATATATATTCCTCATATTGGTGAGAAAGTTAAAATTAAAGATTCTAGTAAAGAGGGAATTGTATTAGATGTAGATACAGATAAAAAGACTGCATTGGTGCAAGTAGGAATACTAAGATTAAATATAGCTTTTAGAGATTTAGAAAAAATAACTGAAGAGAAGGATGACATAATTCCAAACTTTATTAAAGTAGAAAGAAAAAAATATGTTCCTATGGAAATTAACATTAGACAATTAAATGTAGATGAAGGATTAGAGATATTAAAAAAGTATCTAGAAGATGCTTTCTTGGCAGGTCTTCCTCGAGTAAGGATTGTTCATGGTAAGGGTACTGGAAAATTAAAGAAAGCAGTTCATGAATATCTATCTACTCTTAATTATGTTAAAGAATTCTATACTGCTGATCTTTTAGAAGGAGGTGAAGGGGCTACTATTGTTATTTTAGATAAGCCCTCATAATTTGAGAATTATAAATAAATATTTTCTTAAAAGTTTTATACCTGTTTTTATTTTTGGAATTTTTTTATTCACTTCTATTCTTATAGTCTCTCCTCTATTTGAGATTATGGATCTTATTATAAGTAGATCTATAGACATAGGAATCGCATTAAGGATTTTTATTCTTAAAATACCTCCTTATCTTACTTATACTTTTCCTATGGCAATTTTCTTAGCAGTTATTTATATAATTGGACAGTTCATTGAAAGAGGAGAGATAACAGCGATGAAAGCCTCAGGAGCAAGCCTGTCCAATTTTCTTCCTTCTTTACTTATTTTTTCTTTTGGGGTTTTATTTATTATGTTCTATTTTAATGAAATAATATCTCCCAAGGCTATAGAACAAGAAAAAAATCTTTATCAAAGAGCAATATTAAAATCGGCTCCTATTCCTGATAGAGAAAATGTATTCTTTAGAGATAATAATAATTTTTATTTTTTTAGAAAATTTTCTCCTCAAAATCAGGAAATTAAAGATGCTCTTTTAATTCAAATAATAAAGGATGATATAAAAGAAATTATTACAGCAAAAAGAGCTAAATGGTATCCTAATCAAGGATGGATATTTTATGAGGGAAAGATTTATGTATTGAATTCTTTTGGAGATATGATTTTACAGGGAGGATTTAAAGAAAAAAGGATAATTTTAAATAGAAATCCAAGTCAAATTATTCCTTCAACAAAACCTATAAATGAAATGTCTATATGGGAAATAATCGATCAAATAAGACTATTTCACGGAAGTGGTATAAATTTAATAAACCTTTGGACAGAATTATATATTAGGTTTGCATTACCTTTCACTTGTCCTATTTTTGCTCTTTTAGCTTTAGGCTTAGGATTACAAACTAAAAAAGGAGGAAGATCTTTAAGCTTTGGTCTAAGTGTTATTACAATTTTTATCTATTATATAATATTCTCTATTGGAAGATCATTAGCACGAGGAGGAATTCTTTCTCCAATTTTAGGAGCATGGCTTGGAAATATTATTTTTTTATTTGTTTCTCTTATATTCTTGAGAAGAAAACTCTAATAATGATAGGGCTCATTCTTAATGATTTTAAAGCTTCTATAAATCTGCTCCAATAATATCAGAAGAGCAAATTCATGGGTAAAGGTAAGCTTTGACAAAGATAAGAGTAGATTTGCGTTTTTCTTAAGATTTTCCGAAATACCAAAGATACCACCAATTATAAAAGATAAACAAGAGTCTTTTAAATTCGTGTAAAAATCTTTTAATTTATCTGCTAATTCATAAGAGTTTAATAAAATACCATCTTTATCTAATACTATAGTATAGGAGGACCTAATATGTTTTTTAATTAATTCCTCCTCCCTCAATAGAGCTTGAGGGGGAGGAAGATTGGTAAAATTTGTAATATTTATAATCTCTATCTTAGAATAAGCTTTAATTCTTTTTACATATTCTTGGACCCCATTTATAATAAAATCATTTCTTATTTTACCTACTAATAAGACTTTTATAACCACATCAATATATATTTTCAGGCATAGGAGCGAGTTGTAATCTTACAACATATTCTTTTCCATCTCTAATATAAGTTAGAGTTACCCAATCTCCAACTTTTCTTTTTTGTACCTCTGCTCTCAATTCTTCCATAGTTTCCACGGATTTTCCATCGATTTTAATAATAATATCGCCTCCCACTACTAAAGGTGTATTATCTATGTAGATCTGTCTATAACCACCTCTTATTCCTGCCTTTTCAGCAGGACTTCCAGGTACAACTTCTACTACTACAACTCCTTTATCTACAGGAAATTTAATGTAATTAAGATATTCTTTTTCTATAGCATAGCCTCTTATCCCAATCCAGGGATAGGTAACTTTTCCTTCTTTAATTAGTTTATCTGCGATTTCTTTAGCCTTATTTATTGGTATTGCAAATCCTATGCCTTGTGCATTACTTTGAATTGCAGTATTTATTCCGATCACTTCTCCTTTAATATTTAGCAAGGGACCTCCACTATTCCCTGGATTAATTGCTGCATCAGTTTGAATTAGATTTTCCAATCTTACTCCGTTTGGCTCTACTATTGTTCTATTTAAAGCACTTATTATTCCAAGAGTTACTGTTCTATTAAGTCCATAAGGATTTCCAATAGCAATAGCAAATTGTCCTGGTTGAAGATTATCCGAGTTTCCAAGGGGTAAATATGGAAAATTTTCTCCTTCAATCTTTATTACTGCTAGATCTGATCTTTTATCATATCCTATTAATCTTCCTTGATATTTTTTTCCTTCAGCAAGGGTTACGTCTATTTTTCGGGCTTTTTCTACGACATGGTAATTAGTTATTATATACCCCTTTGGATCGATAATAAATCCTGATCCTACCCCAGGTACAGGGGTAACTCCAAAGAAGAAGTCTTCAACTAATGTTACAGTACTTATATTCACTACTGCTGGCATTACTTTATTTACCATAGAAACAATATCTCTTTCAAAAGCATCTAAACTCTTGGGAATATAAACTTCTTGAGTTTGTAGTATAGAATTAGAAGATAACTTTTCTTGTGGATTCTCTTTTTTAATTAAATAATATCCTCCTAGGGTACCAATAAGCCCTCCTAATAATGCTCCAATAATAAATATTGCTAATAGTACTTGCCATACTCCTTTCTCTCTTTTCATAATTTACACCTCCTTAAAAATTTCTTCTATTTCTTTTGATCTTTCTTCAGCTTTAGATATAGACTCCATAATTACTCCTATTATTCCTTCGGAATAAAATTTTTCTAAGCCCATTATAGTTGTACCCCCAGGAGAACTTGTTTTTTTAATTAAATCTTCAAAAGAATAATTTTTCTCTTCGATAAGTGTAACTATTCCTGAAAAAAGTTGAAGAGTTAATTCTTTAGCTAAATCATAAGAAAGTCCTTTTTTAACTCCAGCTAATGTAAAACCCTGAAGTATTAATGAAGCAAAGGCAGGTCCACTACCCGTTAAGGCAGTAATAATATTGAAGTATTTTTCTGGAATCTCCCATATTTTCCCTAAATTTTCAAAAATTTCTTTAACCCTTTTTAAATCTTCCTCTGTATATTTATTACTTGTAATAGTAATTATTCCTTTTTTCACAATTAAAGGCAAATTAGGCATAATTCTAAAAATACTTCTTGCTCTATTTAGATATTTTTCTAAATACTTTAATGGTACCCCAGCAGCAATAGATACGTATATCTGATCTTCTCTTACGTTTAAGGAAATTTCTTTTAAAACTTCTTCAATATTTTGAGGCTTGACAGCAAGAATTATTATCCTACAGTTATTAATAACCTCTAAATTATTTTCTGTAGTATTTATCCCATATTTAGTTTTTAGATATTCTCTTCTTTCTTTAATTGGTTCTGAAACAAATACTTGAGAAGAAGAATATATATGAGAATCTAGAATTCCAGAGATTATTGCTTCTCCCATCATGCCTCCGCCAATAATTCCTAGCATAAAAATCACCTCTTATTCTCTTATTTGCCCTTCTCCAAAAATAATATATTTTGTGGTTGTAAGTTCCTTTAGTCCCATGGGTCCTCGCGCATGAAGTTTCTGGGTAGAAATTCCAATTTCTGCTCCTAAACCAAACTCTCCTCCATCGGTAAATCTTGTTGAGGCATTTACATAGACTGCAGCAGCATCTACTTTTCTTAAGAAAGTCAAAGCCTTTTGATAGTTATTCGTAATAATTCCTTCAGAATGTTTAGTATTGTATTTATTTATATGCTCAATAGCAGAATCTATAGAATCGACAATTTTTATAGCAACAATAAGATCTAGATATTCAGTATACCAATCTTCTTCTGTTGCTTCTTTGACTTCAGGTAATATTTTTCTTGTTTCAGGACACCCTCTAATTTCTACTCCTGCAGACTTTAATCTATGAAATATCTTTGGAAGAAAACTTTCAGCAATATTTTTATGGACAAGAATTTTTTCTATAGCATTACAAACTGAGGGTCTTTGAACCTTTGCGTTATATATTATTTCTTCTGCCATATTAAAATCTGCCTCATCATCTACATAAATATGGTTATTTCCTGCTCCAGTTTCAATTACAGGAACCTTTGATTTCTCAATAACGTATTTAATAAAATTAGCACTTCCTCTTGGAATAACAACATCAATATAATCTCGCATTTTAAGAATTTCCTCTACAATTTCGTGCTCAGGTGATTCAATAATCTGAATTACATCTTCAGAAATTGTTGTTTCTCTTAAGGCATCTCTCATTATCTTTCCAAGAATAATGTTAGAAAATAGTGCATCAGCACTTCCTCTTAGTACTATAGAATTACCAGATTTTATTGCCAAAATAGCCCCATCTACAGTTACATTTGGTCTTGCTTCATATATTAAAGCGATTACTCCGAGAGGAACTCTCATTTGTCCTACTAATATTCCATTAGGTCTCTTTTGTATTGAGATAATTTCTCCTACAGGGTCAGGTAATCTAATAACATCCTCAATACTTCTAATTATATCCTTTATTCTTTTTTCATTTAGAAAGATTCTATCGAGTAAAGCTTTACTTAATCCTCTTTGTTTTCCTCTTTCCATGTCCTTTGTATTCTCTTCGAGGATTTTATCGATATTTCTTTCTATGTTTTCTGCAATTTTTTCTAAAGCTTTATTCTTTTCCTTGGTACTTGCTAAACCTAAAGAATAACTTGCTAATTTCGCTTTTACTAATTTCTCTATAATATTTTCCATAAACTCTCACCTCACTTATTCAAATTCAGATTCTTCCAAAACTTTTATTACTTCTATATATTCTTCCTCAGGAACTATTAAATAAACAGAAACTCCTCTTCCCATATATACAGGATCAGTATATGGAATTGGTGAAGAAACAAGTCTTGGATGAAATCCTTCAGATTTTAAAAATTCTTTTACTAATTCACCTATTATATAATTAGGTAAAACTTTAACTAATCTCCAACCATCAGGAGGAACAAACTTATCTTTGAACAATTTCTCTCACTATGGGAATATATTTATGAGGAGATTTTTTTTGTATTTTTTTATCTAAATGTTTAACAATAAAGAAACTAAGAATTAATCCAAAGCTTCCTAATATTAAACCTGATAGTTGAGGATCATTATTTAGGCTATTTCCAAAGATGAAATATCCAATAAAAACACCAAGAAGAAAAAAGAATAGAGGAATAATATAAATTAGTAGAGTAGCTTTATAGTAGGAAGCTCTCGGAATTTCTAGAGAAACTATATCTCCTATCTCAGCAGAACATTCATCTATTGCATTTAAAAGAAATTTACTGTTCTTTCCTCTCTGACATAAGGAGCATGAAGAACACAACGATGAAGGAGTCAATTCAACAACAACTATGTTTTCTTTTTTATCTATCACTTTGCCTATTTCTTTCATTTTCTTAATTTTATGGAGCCGGAGGCCGGATTCGAACCGGCGACCTGCCGATTACGAATCGGCTGCTCTAACCTGCTGAGCTACACCGGCTTTAAAATTCTTAATAAATTATAACTTTCAAAAACTATGTAAGTCAAATTTAAAAGGGGTAATACAAAATTTTTGGGGTAATCTTTATATAAAAACTTGGCGGGGTCGACGGGATTCGAACCCGCGATCTCCTGCGTGACAGGCAGGTGTGTTAAACCGGGCTACACCACGACCCCGCTTGTTAATAATTATATCATATTTTATGGTGGGCGGAGCAGGACTTGAACCTACGACCTCCTGCTTGTAAGGCAGGCGCTCTAACCACTGAGCTATCCGCCCACATGGCGCCCTCAGGGGGATTCGAACCCCCGTCACCGCCTTGAAAGAGCGGTGTCCTAGGCCGGGCTAGACGATGAGGGCCCTTTCTCTGGTGAGCCGCACAGGAATCGAACCTGTGACCCCCTGATTAAAAGTCAGGTGCTCTACCGACTGAGCTAGCGGCTCACTTAATACGTAAAATTTTATACTATATATTTAATGTTATGTCAAGGATTTTTAAAAATTTATCTTGTTTATGGTGGGCGGAGCAGGATTTGAACCTGCGACCTCCTGCGTGTGAAGCAGGCGCTCTAACCACTGAGCTATCCGCCCCCTTCTTAATAAAAAAAATGGTGGGCCCGCCAGGATTCGAACCTAGAACCAACCGGTTATGAGCCGGCTGCTCTGCCGTTGAGCTACGGGCCCAACCTTTCTGAACATTAATTATAAAATATTTTAATTTCTATGGCAAGAGGAGTAGTTTATGCATATTTATCTCTAACTTCGTCTCTTATTTTTATCAATTCTTTCATTATATGGTATAAATTATAACTTGCCTCTTTTGTTCCAAAAATATCATGTAATTCTCTGTATAATTTATAAAGTCTATTATAGATTTCATGATTTTGAGGATTAGGTTTATATATAAAAGGTTTTACACCACACATTATATCTTGAGCCTCTTCAACTTTAGAATAGCCTCCTCTTTCTTTTCCTGCTGCTACTGCTCCAAAAATTGCAGCACCTAAGGCAGGAGTTTGGGAAGATCTTGATATTTTAATGTTTCTTCCAAGAATATCCGCATAAATTTGCATTACAAAAGGATTCTTTTCTGCTATTCCTCCGCAAGCAATAATCTCTTTTACTTTTACTCCATATTCTTCAAATCTTTCCATAATTACCCTTGCTCCAAAGGCAGTTGCTTCTATTAATGTTCTATAAATCTCTTCGGGTTTTGTATGAAGAGTTTGTCCTATTAGAAGTCCTGTTAATTTTGCATCTACCAATATAGTTCTATTTCCGTTATTCCAATCTAAAGCAAGAAGACCTGATTCTCCGGGTTTTAATTTTGAAGCCTTTTCAGTAAATATTTGGTGAGCATCAGAGATCTTTGTTATTTCATCACTATATTCTATAGGAGTGAAATATTTTACAAACCAATTAAATATATCTCCTACTGCTGATTGTCCTGCTTCTAATCCAAAGTATCCTGGAGTTATTGATCCGTCTACTATTCCGCATAATCCAGGAATATCAGGAAGATCTTCTGTATTGGGTACTATCATCATATCACATGTAGATGTGCCAATAACTTTTACTAATATTCCAGGTTTTATTCCTGCACCTACTGCTCCCATATGAGCATCAAAGGCTCCAACACTTATAATTACATCCTCTGACAGATTAAATCTCTTTGCATAATAAGAAGAGATCTTTCCTGCAGGAACATCAGCAGTATATGCTTTATCATAAAGTCGATCTCTTAATTCTGCAAGTTTTGGATCTAATTCTCTTAAAAATTCCTTACTAGGAAGTCCTCCCCAAATTGGATTGTACATTGCTTTATGTCCTGCAGCGCATACACTTCTTTTTATTTCTTCAGGTTTCGTTTTTCCAGTTAAAAGAGCAGGAATATAATCTGCTAATTCCACCCAACTATATGCTGATTCAAATACCTTAGGATCTACTCGAAGGCAATGCAAAATTTTGGAAAAAAACCACTCAGAAGAATATACCCCACCATATTTTTTTAAATAAGGTTCTCCTCTTTTTTTTGCAAGTTCTGTTATTTCTTCTGCTTCCTCATGACTAGAATGATCCTTCCATAGCCAAGCCAATGCATTTATATTATCTTTAAACTCTTCATGAAAAGCTAAAGGTATTCCTTCTTTATCAACAGGAATAGGAGTACTTCCTGTAGTATCTACTCCTATTCCAATCACATCTTTTCTATTAAATTCTTTTACTTTTTTCTCTGCTTCTTTCAAGGCTTCTTCTATAGAAATCTCTAAGCCCTTTACATAATCTGCCGGATGTTGTCTTGCTACGTTAGGATTTTTAGGATCCAAAATCACCCCATCTTCTCCATGCTCATAATTAAAAACATAAGTCCCTAATTCTTCTCCAGTTGAAATATCTACTACTAATGCTCTTACCGAATTTGTTCCAAAATCTAAACCAATAGCATATTTTCCCATTTTGCACCTCCATTTTATAATTTTAATATTTTGTAGTTACAAAGGTTAATCCTGAGAAGGAGAATATTATCGCTTGAATTATAATACTCTTATTTATTGCCTCCTTTTACTAAAATCTTTACTTAAAATATTAAACCATTTTCTCTAAAAAGTCAATCATATATATTGTAATTTTAAAAAAATCTTCTTATACTATTTAGTAAAAAATCTAATTTAACAGGAGATATAAACTATGAGAGAAGAAAAAACAAAAACTGAAAAGAGAGTAACTTTAAAAGATATTGCAAGAGAAGCAGGAGTCTCTATTTCTGCTGTTTCTTTTGCTCTCAATAACAAAGGAGCTCTAAATCCAAAAACAAAATCTAAAATTTTAAAAATTGCTCAAAAATTAGGATATATTCCTGAATCTAAGAGGTTTTCAAAAAAATCTTATACTATTGGATTAGTAATAAGTGATGTTACAAATCCCTTCTATCCAGCAGTAATTAGAGGTGTTGAAAGTGTTATGCTAAAACATGGATACAGTATATTTTTATGTAATACCGATTATGATCCTGATTTAGGATGTACATCAGTCAAAAGATTTATTGATAGACATGTAGATGGAGTAATAATAATGACCAATAGATTAGACGATTCTGTTATAGATCTTCTTAAACTTCATGAGATACCTGTTGTGGTTTTCGATAGAAGTATTGAGGGTTTGGATGTAAGTGGTTTACTTGTAGATTTTCAATCAGGAATTTCAGAAGCGGTAACTCATCTTGTGAATTTAGGGCATACCGATATTGCTATAATAACAGGTCCTCAAGATCTTGAAACAGCACAAGCAAGATTAAGAGCCTTTAGAATTGCATTGAATCGCTATCATATTCCCCTAAGAAAAGACAGGATTATTGAGGGAGATTTTAAAATGAGAAGTGGAGAAGAAGCAATGAAAAAAATACTAAATATGAATCCAAGACCAACCGCAGTATTTGCATCAAATGATATGATGGCAATAGGAGCTCTAAGAGAAGCTATTAACCAAGGATTAAAAGTGCCGCAGGATATATCTATTGTTGGTTTAGATGATATAATTATAGCTTCTTATGTTAATCCTCCCTTAACTACTGTCGTATTTCCTCAACATGAAGTAGGAAGTAGAGCTGCAGAACTTCTTTTGAGATTTATGGAAAAAGGAGAAAAAATGGTAAGTTATATACAGACGTATTTAGTAGTTAGAAATTCTACAGGTCCTGCACCAAGATAAAAATACTCTTTTTTGACATTAACTATCAAAAGCATTATAATTCCCTTAAGTATTTTTTACTAGGGGGTATAAATTATGTATGAATTAACCAAATCAAAGATGCATCTTGCAGGTTGGATATTTGAGAGGGTTTTTCATTATTCTGCTAAGGATTATGAGAAAAGAATTCCTAAACTTTTAAATATAGCAAAGAGATTTAGTCCCGATGAAGAAACAAAAAATATTGTAATTGCAGTAGAAGATATGTTTAAAACCAATCCTGATGTACAAAGATTACTTCATAAAATTTTTACTTATTATGATCCTGTTTATACTGGTAGAATATTGAAAATTCTTCTTATAAATGTTGCCTTTTTTTGGGTTAATTTTGATAAATTAAACAAAAAAAAGTTACAAATCCCAGTTCCCTATACCATATTAATAAGTCCTACTATGAGATGTAATTTAAACTGTATAGGTTGTTACGCAGGGAATTACACAAGAGATGATGATCTT
>JANXBZ010000004.1:0-69899 GCA_025060475.1 Dictyoglomus sp.
TTATTAGTTATTTCCTTGTAATATTTGTAGGACTTACCATTGTTTTTATTGTTCCCCGTTTAAGCCCTATAGATCCTGTTCAACAAATGATTAACACTATAACTATGATGGGAACTTATATGGATCCAGAGGCTATAGAAAAATTAACCGAGACTCTAAAGGATCTTTATGGACTAAGAGGATCGTTATGGCAACAGTATCTAACTTTCTGGGGAAGATTTTTAAGAGGTGATTTTGGACCATCATTTTTTAGATTTCCTGTTCCTGTTATAAAGCTTATTGGAGATTCTCTTCCTTGGACTATAGGACTTTTAAGTATATCGACCTTTTTATCTTGGCTTATAGGAAATATTTTGGGAGGGCTATGCGGTTTCTTTTATCAAAAAAGATGGGCAAGAGCTTTGGAAAATATAGCTATGGTTATTCGCCCAATTCCTTATTATATTTTTGCTTTTATATTATTACTCGTCTTTGGATATTTTTTAAAACTTTTTCCCATAGCAGGAGGTTTTGGTATAGGTTCTACCCCATCCTTTAGTTTAAGATTTATTACAGAACTTATTAGACATGCTTTCCTTCCTCTCTTATCCATGATGACCCTAGGAATTGCAGTTACCCTTCAATCCATGAGATTAATAGTTCAAAATGTTCTAAGAGAAGACTTTATTGTTTTTGCAAAGGCGGGAGGAGTTAGAAACAGAACCCTTCTTTTCAAATATGCCATAAGAAATGCTATGCTTCCTCAGATTACTGGTCTTGCTCTTTCTATGGGTCAAATCTTTGGAGGAGCACTAATAACAGAAATTGTATTTTCCTATCCTGGTATGGGAACTTTACTTTATAACGCAATAAATACTGGAGATTATAATTTAATAATGGGAATAACTGCCATATCCATTATTGGAATTGCAACCTTTATTTTAATTATAGATCTTTTATACCCATTATTTGATCCAAGAATAAGGTATAGATAGGAGGAGAAAGAAAAGTGAATGTATTAAGAGATCTTTTAAGAGATGGGAAATTTAGATTTGGCTTTATAGTTATATGTATCCTTTTATTCTTAGCCTTTTTATCTTTCTTTTGTCCCTATGATCCCACAAGATGGAATATTTTTCCACGGGATCTTCCTCCTTCTTTTCAACATATCTTAGGAACAAACTCAAAGGGACAAGATGTCTTTTGGGAAGCAACCTTTGCCATAAGAAATTCTCTTATTATATCAGTAATTGCAGCACTATTCTCACGAATAATTGCTATAATTGTAGGATTAGTTGCAGGATATTTAGGAGGAAGAGTGGATAGATTTTTAATGTTCTTAAGTGATAGTTTCCTTATCTTACCTCTTCTTCCCATATTGATATTGATATCCTCTCTAATAAAAGGTCATTTAAGTTTATTTTCTTTAGGTATTCTTCTTGGGATATTTGGATGGCCTTGGGATGCAAGATTAATAAGAGCTCAGGTTCTAAGTTTGAGAGAAAGAGAATTTACATATACTTCTATTTTGTCAGGTTATTCAACTCTAAATTTAGTAATAAAAGAGTATTTCCCCTTTGTTCTTCCTTTAGTGTTCTCCACAGTAATTAACAATATGGGATGGAGTATAGGATTAGAAGTAACATTATCTATTTTAGGATTATCAAATCTTGCCATTCCTACCCTTGGAACAACCCTTCACTGGGCAATAAATTATCAAGCTATGCTTCTTGGCATTTGGTGGTGGCTACTAACTCCCATTGTAATTTCAGTGTTTTTATTCATAAGTTTATATCTTCTTTCCGTAAGTATAAGTGAATATTCGGATCCTAGAACAAGAATTCAAAGAATAGGAATAGCAAAGGAGTGAAAAAATGGCGATACTAAAAGCGGAAAATCTAAAATCCTTTTATATATTAGACATTTATGGAAGAAAGCAAATAGTTCAAGCAGTAAATGGGGTTTCCTTAGAAGTTGAAGAAAATGAAATATATGGAATAGCAGGAGAATCAGGCTGTGGAAAAAGCACTTTAGTGAAGGTATTATATGGTATGTTGGAACCCCCATTAACTCTTATTGATGGTAATGTTTTTTATAGAAAAAATGGAGAGTTTATCAGTATATTTACCCTTTCTGAAGAAGAGATTCAAGATCTGAGATGGAAATTTATTTCCTATATTCCTCAAGGATCTATGAACGTTTTAAATCCCGTTATAAAAATTATTGATTCTTTTTGGGACTTTATTGGAGCTCATGTAGCAAAGGATGAAAAAGAGAAGATGGAAAATTCATTATTTGAATTTTTTAAGATGTTAGGCTTACCCTCAAAAACCTTATTTGCCTACCCTCATCAGCTCTCGGGTGGTATGAGGCAAAGGGTAATCGTTGCCTTGGCAACCTTTTTAAACCCGAAAGTAATAATTGCAGACGAGCCAACTACTGCCTTAGATGTAGTAGCCCAAAGGGGAGTATTACAACTTTTAAAGTCTGTTCAGAGTATTTTAAATAATACAATAATTCTTGTTACTCATGATATGGGAGTTCATGCAACAACATCCGATAGGATTGGAATTATGTACGCAGGAAATATAATTGAAGAGGCAAAAACAGAAGAATTATATGAAAATCCTCTTCATCCTTATACCCAATATTTAATAAGATCTTTACCTAAGATAGGGGATAAATCTTATAAAGTAAGTGCCCCAGGAACTCCCCCGTCCCTTGCCAATCCCCCATCAGGCTGTAAGTTTCATCCAAGATGTAACTATGCTATGGAAGAATGTAAAATAAATGTTCCAAAATTTGTGGAGATAAAACCTCAACATAAGGTTGCATGTTTCCTATATTCAAAGGAGGTAGATTCATGACAAATAATAACTATATTCTAAAAGTTGAGAATTTAACAAAGATATTTACTTTAGGAAATATCTTTTCCAGAATAAAAATTGTTGCAGTGAACAATGTATCCTTCGAGATAAAAGAAGGAGAAATATTTACCTTAGCAGGAGAAAGCGGTAGTGGAAAAACTACTGTTGCAAGAATAATTTTGGGATTTCATGAGCCCACCTCAGGAAGAATAATCTACAAAGGAAAGGATATAACAAGTTTAAATAAAGAAAACAGAAATTTCTTTAGAAGAGAGGTACAAGCAATATTCCAGAACCCCTTTGAAACTTTTAATCCCTTGAGAAAAGTCTCTAGCTACTTATATGAAACCTTAGAAAATTTTAATATCACAAAGGAAAATATGGACGAAATAGTAGATAATGCTTTAAGATCAGTAGGATTATCAAGAGAAGAAGTTATAGATAAGTATCCTAGCGAGTTTTCAGGAGGACAGCTTCAAAGAATATCAGTAGCAAGAGCATTAATAACAAAGCCCTCTCTTTTAATCGCAGATGAGCCTGTATCCATGATAGATGCTTCCTTAAGAATGTCCATTGTAAATCTTTTTAAGGATTTAAAAGAGAAAAATAACGTGAGTGTCATATATATAACCCATGACCTTGCCACTGCATATTACATAAGTGATAAGATAGCTATTATGTTCCGAGGAGAAATCGTAGAATTGGGAGAAGTAGAAAAGGTACTAATGAACCCCAAACATCCATACACAATGGTTCTTTACGAATCTATTCCAGAGCCTGATCCCAAAAAGAAGTGGAAAAAACAAATCTCTCTTTCTGCTTTTGAAGAAGAGGAATTCTTATTGAAAGGATGTAAATTTGCAAAAAGATGTTCTTTTGTTATGGATGATTGTACAAAGGAAGAAATTCCATATTTTGAAGCTAACGGTAGAAAAGTTAAATGCTTACTCTATAGATAGGAGGACCAAAAATGGTGGAACTTTCTGAGATTGCATCCGCCTTAATAGAGGGAAATAGAAAAAAGGTTCAGGAATTAGTAGAATTAGCAATTAAAGAAGGTATACCTCCTGAGAGAATACTAAATGAGGGACTACTTGCAGGAATGCAAGTAATAGGAGAAAGATTTAAAAATAATGAAATTTTTGTTCCTGAAGTTCTAATTTCCGCAAGAGCAATGCATGCAGGAATGAACTTATTAAAACCTCTGCTTGCAAAATCTCAAGGAATTTTAAAAGGAAAGGTAGTTATAGGAACTGTAAAAGGAGATCTACATGATATAGGGAAAAATCTTGTTGCAATGATGCTAGAAGGAGCAGGTTATCAAGTAATTGATCTAGGAATAGATGTGGATGCTGAAAAATTTGTAGAAGCAGTTAAAACTCATAATCCTGATATATTAGGAATGTCCGCTTTATTAACCACAACTATGCCTTATATGAGAACAACTATCGAAGCTCTAGAGAAAGAAGGAGTAAGGGATAAGGTTAAGGTAATTGTGGGAGGAGCACCTGTTACCGAAGAATTTGCAAAGGAGATAGGTGCAGATGGATACGCAGATTCTGCAAGTTCTGCTGTAGAATTAGTTGATAATCTCTTGGGAATAAAAAGTGCCTAAAATAACAATATATCCTGAAAATATTGAAATATACATTTCTGAAGAAGAAAATCTTTTAAGAGTATTACAAAAAAATAAAATAGGGATAAATTCCTACTGTGGAGGAGAAGGATGGTGTGGAAAATGCAAAGTACTAGTAAAAGAAGGAAATCCTTCTCCTCTTACTTTAAAGGAAAAAAGAATCTTAACAGAAGAAGAAATAGAAAAGAGAATAAGACTTGCCTGCCAGATAAGAGTTAAAGAGGATATTAAAATAGAAGTATTAAACAGAATAAAAGAATTAGATATTATTTATCGATTTAATTTAGATTTAAATCTAGAGTTTAATCCAGTAATTTCTATTCAAAGTTTTTCCCTTCCTTTGCCTAATCTTTATGATCAAACTTCTGATACAGAAAGATTATTAAGGGCAAAAAAGGGCTTAAAAATTAAAAATATAAATCTTATAAGAAAAATTCCAAGGTTTTTAAGGGAAAATAATTTTCAAGGTAAATTAGTTATATATGAAGATGAGATTATAGATATAAGAGAGGAAGAATTTGATTCTCCTTTAGGAGTTGCCTTTGATATAGGGACCACGACTTTAGTAGGATATCTTTTAGATTTAAAAAGAGGCAAAGAAATAGATATAATTACCTATTTAAATCCCCAGAGTTTTTATGGAAGTGATATAATCTCAAGAA
This sequence comes from Dictyoglomus sp., assembly GCA_025060475.1. Taxonomy (NCBI): domain Bacteria; kingdom Pseudomonadati; phylum Dictyoglomota; class Dictyoglomia; order Dictyoglomales; family Dictyoglomaceae; genus Dictyoglomus; species Dictyoglomus sp. Next base: position 5,145 of record JANXBZ010000004.1, read on the forward strand.
TAACCTATGCTATAAATTCCAAGGATGGAATAAAAATTTTAAAAGAAACAATTCTTTCTTCCCTTAAAGAGATGATAGAAACTATTTGCTCTAAAAATAACTTATCTCCAAAGGACATATATGCCTTTTCCATCGCAGGAAATCCTACTATGGTTCATCTTCTCTTGGGAATAAATCCAGAATATATCTCTGTTTCTCCCTATGTTCCTGTAATATCTTCAGGAATGATCTTAGATTCTCAAGATTTAGATCTTAATATTTCTCCTTTTGCAAAAGTTTATATTCTACCTAATATTTCGGGATATGTAGGAGGAGATATAATAGCGGGAATTTTAGCAATAGGATTATGGAAGGAGAAGGGAAATATATTGTTTGTAGACGTAGGAACCAATGGAGAAATTGTATTAAAAACCAAGAAGGGAATATTCTCCTGTGCTACAGCAGCAGGACCTGCCTTTGAAGGGGGACATATAAGCTCTGGAATGATAGCAAAGGAAGGAGCTATTAATCGTGTTTGGTTAGAAAATAATGATGTGAAATTCAGCGTTATAGGAGATAAAAAGGAAGAAGGAATCTGTGGTTCAGGAATAATAGATGCAGTAAAAGTAATGTTGGATCTTAATATTATTGATAAAACAGGAAGATTTAATAAAGGGGAATACTTTTCCCTAGGAGACGTAAAAATTACCCAAAGGGATATAAGAGAATTTCAGCTTGCAAAATCCGCTATAAGAACGGGAATAGAAATTTTGTTAAAGGATGCAAAGACGACTTTTAATAATATCGATAAGATATATTTAGCAGGAGCCTTTGGAAACTATTTAAATAAAGATAGCATTCTAAGAATTGGGTTATTGCCTCCTATTAATCCTGAAAAAATTATTTTTGTAGGAAACTCCGCAGGAAAAGGTGCGGAATTAGTTCTTCTTAACAAAGACTTTATAGATTTGGCAGAAAAACTAAGAAAAGAAATTATCTATATAGAGCTTTCAGGAAGAAAGGATTTTCAAGACTATTTTGTGGAATTTATGTACTTTTAAAAGAAGGAGGATTTCTATGGTAACAAGGAAAACTTTTAGAGAATTAGCGTATTTATCAAAGGATGAAGTTGTCTTTGGAAGGGCCAAGTATCCTTTAGAATGTGGTTTTGGTGTAGAGATAGGAAAAGGAAAGGTTTTGCCTGAAGTTAATTTTACCCTTCCTCCTATGAGCATTAATGAGAATAACATATCTGAAGTTAGAAAGAGATTTAAAGATATGGTAAGTCGTATATTGAATAAAGCAGTAGAATTAGAGCAGGAATCATTGGTTTTAGAATTTGAACATCTTTATGAGCTTACAAAGAATCCTGAATGGGGAGCAATTATTACCTCTGATATTAAAAAAATAATGGAAGAATTTAATAATAAATACGGTCTGAAATCTGCATTGAGAGTTACAATAGCGGATATTAGAGATCAAGAAAGACCACCCAAAATGAGAACAGGAAAATTAACGGAAATCATGCTTAAGTCCTTTGAATTATGTGCAAAGGAAGGAGCGGATATATTATCCATAGAAAGCACCGGAGGAAAAGAAATCCATGATAGAGCATTATTAGAAGGAGATTTAGAGGGAATAGTCTTTTCCCTAGGAGTTCTTGCAGAAAGGGACATGGAATTTTTGTGGGAAAATATTGTGAAGATTTCAAAAAAATACAATGTAATACCAGGAGGAGATACTGCATGTGGCTTTGCTAATACAGCTATGCAACTTTCCCATCAAGGCATGCTACCTAAAGTATTAGCGTCTGTGGTTCGTTTAATGAGTGCTCCACGTTCTCTAATTGCCATTGAGATGGGAGCTTTAGGTCCCTTAAAGGACTGTGGCTATGAGAATCCTATCCTAAAAATAATAACAGGAGTTCCCATAAGTATGGAGGGAAAAAGTAGTGCCTGTGCCCATTCCTCTCCTCTTGGAAATATATCATCCTATGCTTGTGATCTATGGAGTAATGAATCAGTTCAGGATGTAAGACTTCTTTCGGGATTTGCTCCTGAAGTATTTACAGAAATTCTTATTTATGATTGTAGATTAATGAATACTGCATTAAAAACAGGTTTTGAAAAAAATCTAAGGGATTTATTTATCTTATCTGATATTTATTTAGATCCTCAAGCTTTAGTAATGAGTTTAGATGTTGCCTATGAATCCGCAAAGAAAATTGTAAGTGTAGAAAATAATTATCAAAGAACATTAGAGTTAGGAAAATATGCTATCTCTATCCTAAAGGATTCTTTGGAAAAAGGGGAGATAGAAATCAAGGCAAGAGAAAAAAGTTGGCTTTATAAGCTTCAAGAAGATTTGGAAAGTCTACCCCAAAATTATGAAGAAATTTTTGAAAGGATTTGCGAGAATTATAAAGATCTATTCTTAAAAGAAGAATATGGATTTTAAGGGTGATAATTATGGAAAATTTCAAAAAGTATGATATGTGCTGGTTAGAATATAAGCCTCTGGAAAATAGAGAAGAATATAAAGAATGGGAAAACGTTGTTATACTTGAAAATTACTATAATATAAAACCGTGTGTTGAAGAACTTAAGCTCTTCTTTCAAAATTCTTTAAATATAGACCTAAAATTTTATAAGAATTTTATAGAAAAACCTTCAATTATTATTGGAAAACTTGAGAAAATAAAAGAAATATTTAGAATAGCAAAAGATTTGGAAAATCTAATTAACGATGAGGGATTTGTAATAAAACATATTAATTCAAAGGATATTCCAAGAATCATAATTACAGGAAAGAGTTTAAATTCCTTAATTTATGGAGTCTTTGAATTTATAAAGAGGATTAGGCTAAAGGAAAAAATTACTAGTTTAGATACTTTTGAAAATCCAAAAGTAAAATTCAGGATGATAAATCACTGGGATAATTTGGATGGAACCATTGAGAGAGGATATGCAGGAAATTCTATATTCTTTAAGGACAACAAGATCATATATTCTGAGAGAATTAAAGATTATGCAAGACTTTTAGCTTCTATAGGAATAAATGCTATAGTTCTAAATAATGTAAATGTTAAAAAGAAGGAAGTAGAATTGATTGAGAAACATTATCTTAAAAAGCTTCTAAGAATTGCAAAAATATTTGAGAGTTATGGAATTAAAATATATCTTTCTATAAATTTTGCCTCTCCTATATATTTGGGAGGATTAAGTACTGCGGATCCTCTCTCCTACGAAGTAGCTTTATGGTGGAAGAAAAAGGCAGAAGAAATTTATAATATTATACCTAATTTTGGTGGATTCTTAGTTAAAGCAGATTCAGAGTTTAACCCAGGACCCCATATGTACGGAAGAACCCACGGAGATGGAGCAAATATGCTAGCAAAAGCTCTTGCTCCCTTTAATGGACATGTAATCTGGAGAGCCTTTGTATATAACTGCATGCAAGACTGGAGAGATACAAAAACTGATAGAGCTAAAGCTGCATATGATAATTTTAAACCCTTAGATGGGGTCTTTGATGATAATGTTATTTTGCAGATAAAATATGGGCCCATGGATTTTCAGGTAAGAGAACCTGTTTCTCCTCTTTTTGGAGCTTTAGAAAAAACAAATCAAATTCTTGAACTACAGATAACTCAGGAATATACTGGTCAACAGATTCATCTCTGCTATTTAGGAACCTTATGGAAAGAGATTTTAGAGTTTGATACTTATGCAAAGGGAGAAGGATCTACGGTTAAAAAAATTCTTGAGGGAAAAGTATTTAGTAATAAAAATTACGGTTTTGCTGGAGTTTCCAATATTGGAGATAGTATAAACTGGACAGGACATGATTTAGCTCAAGCAAATCTTTGGACTTTTGGAAGGCTCTCATGGAATCCTGACGAAAACGTAGAAAAGATAGTGAATGAATGGATAAGATTAACCTTTGGGGATGATAAAAAAGTCATTGAAAATATCTCGTATATGCTTTTGAATTCTCATAGAATATATGAGAAATATACTACTCCTCTTGGTTTAGGATGGATGGTAAATCCTGGCAGCCATTATGGTCCAAATCCAGAAGGATATGAATATTCTCATTGGGGAACATATCATAGAGCGGATTTTAAAGCTATAGGAGTTGATAGAACTTCTAGCGGAACAGGCTTTACCCTTCAGTATTATTCTCCCTGGAGGGAAATTTTTGACGACATTAAAAAATGTCCTGAGGAGTTAATATTGTTTTTCCACAGAGTTCCTTATGATTTTAAGCTAAAATCGGGAAAAACCCTATTACAATTTATATACGATTCCCACTTTGAAGGAGCGGAAGAGACAGAAATCTTAAAAGAGAAATGGCTAGAACTTGAAGGGAAAATTGAAAAAAGCAAATTTGAAAGGGTATTAGAAAAATTAAACCAACAAATTTGGCATGCCAAGGAATGGAGGGATGTAATCAACACATATTTTTATAGAAAAACAGGAATTCCCGATGAAAAGGGAAGAAAAATTTATCCTTGAGGAGGAAAAAGTAAATGAACGAAAAACAATGGGAAATAATACTAAATTGTGCAAATCTTAAACCTTTAGATAAAATTCCTATTGGTTTAATTGTTGATAGCCCATGGATTCCTGGATTTCTCGGTATTTCCCATTTGAAGTTTTATGCAATTCCTGAAATATGGCTAAATTCCTATTTTGAGATTAAAAGAAGATTTCCTGAGATAATTTTTATTCCAGACTTTTGGGTAGAATATGGAATGGCTCAGGAACCTTCTGGTTTTGGAGCAAAAATTACTTTTAATGAGAACTCTACACCAAATATTCATCCCATTATTCCTTCTGCGGATGATCTAGGAGAATATTTAAAAAAAATAAAAACTCCAAATCCTAAAACCGATGGTTTTATGCCCTTTATTTTAGAATTTTACAAATATGTAGAACCTAAAATAAAAGAAAAGGGAGAATTTATAAAGATTGTTGCATCAAGAGGTCCCTTTGCCATTGCGTCCCATATTATGGGAGTATCTGAATTTTTAATATCAGTAAAAATATATCCTGAAGAAGCAAAAAAACTTATTGATATTACCACTAATCTAGTTATTGATTGGCTTTCTGCTCAAATAGAAATATTAAGAGATTCCGAGGGAATTCTTGTATTAGACGACATAGTAGGATTCTTCTCTGAAGAGGATTATCTAGAATTTTGCCATCCATCCTTGAAAAGAATTTTTTCTTATTTTAATTTTCCCGTAAAAATCTATCACAACGACACAAATAACCCTGTCTTTTATAAATATCTTCCTGATTTAGGGATAAATATATTTAATTTCACCCATCTTCAAAACATAAAGGATGTTTACGAAAAAACCCAAGGGAAGATTTGTCTTATGGGAAATATTCCTCCTTTAGACGTGCTAGTAAAGGGAACTCCTGAAGACGTTAAAAAGTATGCTAAAGATATATTAAAAGAATTCTCCTCAAAAAGGGGACTTATTCTTTCTGCAGGAGGAGGAGTATCTCCAGGAACTCCTGAAGAAAATATAAGAGCTTTAATTGAGATAGTAGGAATTTAAAATCTCTATTTAAAACTAAAAAAATTCATGGTATAATTTACATAAAACGGTTGCGCAATTGTTAGGTAAAAGGAGGTGAGATTTAAAATTTCTATCTTTTAAAAATTTTCTAAAGGAGGGATAGTTGTGAGAAGTCACCAAAATTTAATTAAGTTTTTAGCTATTTTACTGATAGTTTCTCTTATTAGTGGATGTCAACCTCCTTTAAAACCACCGGCGGCACCAAGTAATTTACAAGCGGAAGCGCTATCTAAAACGGAAATAAGATTAACTTGGAAGGATAATTCAAATAATGAGGACGGATTTAAAATCGAAAGAAAAACCACTGATGGAACATACACTTTAATTGGAAGTGTAGGTGCCAATGTTACAACTTATACTGATACGAATCTGAATCCCGCAACTACATATTATTATAGAGTATATGCCTATAACTCTGCAGGAAATAGCGGATATTCTAATGAGGCATCAGCAACTACATTAGCTCCTGGTGCTCCAAATCCTCCTTCCAATCTGCAAGCTGTAGTACAATTCCCCAATAAGATTGTTTTAAGTTGGCAAGACAACTCAGAGGACGAGGAGGGATTTAAAATCTATAGAAAGCTTCCAGGAGGAAATTGGGAGCTTATTGGAACTGTTGGTGCAAATATAACTCAACATGAGGAAACACCTCCTGTTTTAACTCTACTTGAATATAGAGTAACAGCATATAGTGCTTATGGAGAAAGTACTCCTGCAACAGCAAGTGTTCAAGGATTTATCCTTATTTCAACCTTTGAAGAAGGAACAGGAGCTTGGTATGGAAGAGGTGGATGTTCCATCGAAAGAAGTTCTACTGTAGCAAACACAGGACAATATTCCTTAAGAGTCTTCGGAAGAGATGCTACCTGGAAGGGACCTGCAATAACACTATATGCAAGTAATGTAAATACTATCACTCCAGGAAAAACTTATCGTATATACATATGGGGATATCAAAGTACGGGAGACACTCAAAGTCTTACTGTAACTATGGAAAGAAAGTTACAAGATGGTAGTACAAGATGGGATACCATAGTATGGCGACACCCTACACCCACAAATACATGGACTCTCCTCTCAGGAACATATACTTTTCCTGCGAATTTAGGAACACAAACAGATACAATAAGAGCCGATCTTTATGTGGAATCTCCAAATGCCTCATTGGAATTTTATATCGATGATGTTGCTATTGTAGAAAGACCTTAAAAAAATTACTATATCTCTCCCCTGGGATAATATAGTCCCAGGGGAGAAGAATTTAAGTTAAGGGGGGAAAAATTTTGAAAAAGTACAGTATATTTATTTTGATAGTTATTTATTTATACTCTCTTTTTATTACAGGATGCGCAAGACCAATAGAAGTACCATCAACTTCTCCAGCTCCCTCTGAACCTATTCCTAAGACTGAAGTTCAAATTCCAAAGGCAGAAGAAATAAAAGGACTTATTCTCTTAACCACTTTTGAAACAGGGGAAGAAGGATGGCAACCTTTTGGAGGAGGGGTAAAGATAAGTATTTCTGAAAAAGTCGCTCGTTCTGGAAAATTTAGTCTTTACGTTGAAGGAAGAAGTGCTGGATGGCATGGAGCCCAAATACCTCTAAAAAATATCCTGCAACCTGGAAAAACTTATAATATCTCAACCTGGATTTACCAAGAAAGTGGAACTGATCAAAGAATGATCTTAACTATGAGAAGAAAATACAGTACTGACGAAAGTACTCAGTATAACTGGATCAGAGCTCAATTTGTACCTAATAAAAAATGGACAGAGTTTAGAGGATCATACAGTATACCATCAGGTGCAATAATTGAGGATTTAGCTTTATATATAGAAGCTCCTGATAATGCGAATCTTACATTTTATATTGATGATTTAGTTATAACAGAAAAAGGATCCTCCTTTAAATTAAATCCTGAGCTATTAACCCTTATATCTAAGTATATCAAATAAAAGATTGAACATTATAAGCCCCTCCATATTGGAGGGGCTTTTTATTAAATTACCAACTTATGGATATTGAATTTTCCACAACAAATTTTTCTTGATCTACAGGTGTGGGTGAGGAAGTTATTACTCTTGCTCTAAACCATCGCTCAGAGGGATCATATCTATAATAAGCCCTCAAAATATTAGTTGCAGGTCCAATTAAAGTTGTAAGATCTATATACCACGCAAGATTTGGATCCTGAGCAAATTCTACAGTAGATCTATATCCAATCCATGCATTTATTTTACCAAGAGTTCCTAAGGGGATACTTGCAGAACCTATAAGAACTGTTCCATTTATATCGTTATAACTAAGATCAAGGGAGAAAGTCCCTATAGGTAATCCTTGAGTTATTTTAGCTCCTAACACCCAATTTGCAGTTACCCATGCAGGTTTAACTGGATTACTCGAAGCATATTCTCCATATATTTCCAAATTTGAAAAAGGCTTGATTTCTCCTCCAAAGGAAAGTACCGAAGTATAAGTATTCGGAGTACCATAAGGAGATCCACCAGTAAAGAATTCAGATTTATAAATTCCCCATATGTTAATGGGAATATTTGCAAATTTAAAATTTGTGTCCGCCCTTACCACTAATGTTCCTTGAGTATAAGTATAAAGTTTACCCTCGGTGGTAGTAGGAGCATAAGCCAAGGTAATTTTTAAAGGAGTATTTAATACTGCTCTAATCCCTGTTCCCCCACTGAGAGCTCCTAAAAAAGGATAATATTTATAACTTGGTCCCATTCTTCCCACCAATTTTGTTCCAGGAACACTCAGCCTATTCACTGCTAAAGTTAAATCTAACAAGTTTGCAATTTGAGATAAAGTTATTTCATGTTGTTGCCACCAACCTAGACTTCCTCCACTCCAGTAACCAAAACCTAATCCAAATAAAGCAGAAACATTCTGGCGAGAAACCGAAGACCAAATAACAGTTCCTGTAGATTCAAAATATGATTTTTCTTGTGGCCATAATCTAATGTTAAAACCTGCAGTAACAGCATAAGCCGGAACAATAATAAAAAATAATAAGATAAAAAGCAAAATCAATTTTTTCATTTTAGCACCTCCTATTTTCTTAATGAAGATAATTTAAATTTTGTTTTTAAGAGTTTTAAATCACCTCCTTATTAATTATGATTAAATCGCATTGCGCAATCGTTTATTTTGATTTATAATTAATTATAATTTGTATTCTTTAAAAAGTCAAATATAAATTTATGCTTTTTCTTCTTCTACCTTTTTAGTATAATGAATAAAACTTTAATAAGAAGTTGTGGAGGTGCAATGATGGATATAAGAGTGGAGAAAGGATTTACAAAGGAGAGAATAGAAAAAGACATATTAGAATATCTAAAAGGATTAGCCCATAAGTGCAGAGGAGATATTTTAAAGATGACCACATTAGCAGGATCAGGCCATCCAGGAGGCTCCATGTCCTCTATTGAAATGTATCTTACTCTTTTTTTCTTTGCTAATGTAGATCCTAAAAATCCAAGAAATCCTGACAGAGATAGGATAATAATAAGTCATGGACATACATCTCCTGGAGTTTATTCTGCCCTTGGAAATTTAGGATTCTTTGATATTGATAAAGCAATAGCTTATTTTAGGCTTGCAGGAAGTATGTTTGAGGGACATGTGGAAAGATATGTTCCAGGAGTGGAATGGAGTACTGGGAACTTAGGGCAAGGACTTTCTGCAGGATGTGGTATGGCTCTCTCCGCAAGACTTCTTAAAAAAGATTTTCATGTCTTTGTGGTAATGGGAGATGGAGAACAACAAAAGGGACAAATTTCTGAGGCAAGAAGATTTGCAGTAAAATATAATCTTTCTAATTTAACTGTCCTTATTGATTATAATAAACTTCAATTATCAGGTCCCTTATCTTCTATTATGCCTCAGAATATAAAAGAAAATTATCTTTCTGATGGATGGGAAGTAATAGAAGTAGATGGCCATGATTTCCAAGATATATATCAAGGTATAAGAAAGGCAATTTCCGATGGAAAACCCACAGCAATTTTAGCCCACACAGTAATGGGGAAAGGTGTTTCCTTTATGGAGAATAAGTTTGAGTTTCATGGAAGGGCATTAAAGATAGACGAATATAAAAAAGCATTAGAGGAACTGGGAATAGAGGATGATTTGGAGAAGTACAGGAAGATGAGAGAAGAATTTAAGAGTGGAGAAAAACATGTTATAGAGATAGAGCCAGTGAATATAGATACTGGAGAGCCCTTTACCTATACCCCTGATGTAAAGATAGATAATAGATCTTCCTTTGGAAAAGCATTAAAGAATCTTGCAGAGTTAAATATTGGAAAAGAAGGAAGAACTCCTATTGCAGTTTTTGATTGTGATTTAGTGGAATCGGTAAGAACTCATGAATTTGAAAAGGTTGCTCCAGATAACTTTTTTGAGGGAGGAATACAGGAGCACAACACAGCAACTATAGCAGGAGCTTTATCTACTCAAGGAGTCTTAACCTTCTTTGCGGATTTTGGGGTTTTTGGAGTAGATGAGACCTATAATCAACATAGATTAAATGATATTAACTTCACAAATTTAAAAGTAGTAGTAACCCATTGTGGTTTGGATGTGGGAGAAGATGGAAAAACCCATCAATGCATAGATTATATTGGTCTACCAAGGAACCTTTTTGGTTTTAAGATTATTGTTCCTGCGGATGCAAATCAGACCGATAGAGTAATAAGATATATAGCAAAGGAAAAAGGAAATTTCTTAGTTGCCATGGGAAGATCCGCTCTTCCCATAATAACCGATGAGAATGGAAATCCTTTCTTTGGAGGAGATTACAAGTTTATTTACGGAAAGATGGACAAGATAAGGGATGGAGATAAGGGAGCAATAATCACTATGGGAAGTATGGTATTTAGGGCAGTTCAGGCTTGGGAAAAATTAAAGGAAATGGGAATAAAGGTAAAGGTTTTTAATTTTTCCACACCTAAAGAGATAGACTGGGATTCTTTAAAGGAGGCAGTAGATACAGGATTAGTTATAACCTATGAAGATCATAATGTCCATACTGGAATAGGAAGCATTATTGGGAATGCCATAGCAGAAAAGGGATTTAAAGTTAAGTTTATAAAATTAGGGGTAAAAGAATACGGAGCATCGGGAAAACCTGATGATCTTTTTAAACTTCAAGGTTTAGATGTAAACTCTTTAGTTAACGTAATAAAGGAAAATATATAAAAATAATGGGGACCTTTTGGTCCCCTTATCTTCTAAATATTTTCTCCCCTGTATTAGGCCAGATAATCTTCTCCTCTTGAAGCATGTTAAAGGCAGAGAGTTCCAATTTTTCCGCAAAACTTTCTTCTCCTCTGGCCCTAATTTCTCTTAATAATCGAGCATATAATCTTTCTACCTCTTGAGCTAAAAAGGTAATTTCCTCTTGAGACTCAATGTAGCAGTTCCAAGTTTTTCTATCAAAGGTTATTTTTAATGGTCCTTGGGTTCTTTCAAGAGGAAGAAGGATAAGCTCTGTAGCGTTTTGTCCCCATCTTTCAACTAGCATTTTTGCAATATTCGATAGAATTCTCTGGGAAAAACCTATAATTTTTTTCCTTTCTTCTTTTTCCCACTCTTCAAAGTAATCCACCAAAGGAATACCTTCTATAACAAATACATTTAAGTTTCCCTTTGGAGGTAAAACTCCAGGAAGAACATTTAGAGGAGTTCCTTTTTGGAAAAGCCAATATTTAACTTCAGAGGAACTCTCATAAAAAACTACCCCACTAAAACCTCTTTTCTGAAGAAGGGCAAAAAATCTACTAGGAATTATAGTATCTACATCCAATTGGGTATAGAGGGGTTTTCCTATATAAAGACCTGCGAGGGCAATAATGAGACTCTTATCTATATTATAAAAACTTACCTTGCCAATTCCTGAATAGATCTGTTGAACTAAGAAATTTATGGAGCTTAAATCATCATACTCTAAAATATTTAGTATTCTTGCAAGAAAAGCTTTTCCTTGATGAATTAGTACAATTTCTCTAATCTTCTCATCCCAATAATAAAGCACTCCTGTTGATTTTTCCTTTCTTATTTTGGAAAGAAAACGATCAAAATTTAAAAGATAAGAAGGTAAATCCCCAAACTCTAAGTTTTTCTTGTCGAGGAGCTTTGTGATATCCTCCATTTTACCCCTCTTTTCTCCAAAACTTTCATTTTTAATTTATCATAAATTTCAAATTTAGAAAAGAGCCTTTTAAAAATTTGCCTGAAAAAAAGAAAAATAATAAAATTAAAAGAAATTAAAGGAAGGAGGAAGTCTATTTTGAAAGAAATAAAAGAAAAATTTATAAATCCTGATATAGAATTTAGATCTGCTCCTTTCTGGTCATGGAATGATCGTCTTTCTATAGATGAGTTAAAAAGACAAGTTGAAGATATGAAAGAACACGGAATTGGCGGATTTTTTATGCACTCCAGAGTAGGTTTAGAAACAGAATATCTTAGTAGAGAATGGATGGAATGTATTAAAGAAACGGTAAAAAAGGCAAAAGAATTAGGAATGAAAGCATGGCTTTATGATGAAGATAGATGGCCTTCAGGATTCGCGGGAGGTTTAGTTCCTAAAAAAATTGGTGATGAGGGAAGAGAAAAAAAGCTTATATACGAAATTATTTCTTCGGGTGAATTTACTCCTAAAGGAAAGGAATTAGCATTATATAAAGTTCTTATGGAGGGAGAAAAAATATTAAAAGAAGAAAGATTAAGAGAAATCTCGTATATTGAGGTAAATCCTCCCGAAAGGTTAATAGTCCTAAGAAGAGAGATTGTAAAACCTTCTGATTGGTTCAACTACGATTCCTATAGCGATAACTTAAATCCTAAAAGTGTTAAAGCTTTTATAGAAATTACATATGATGCATATTATAAAGAGGTGGGGGAAGAATTTGGAAAAACAATTCCTGGAATCTTTACTGATGAACCCAATATTTTTTCTTCTTTATGGACCAGAGGAGAAGAGTTATCCTTTCCGTGGACTGATATATTTCCTGAATATTTTAAAGAAAAAAGAGGTTATGATTTTTTTGATATTGCTGTTTATATTCCCTTTAAAGGAGAAAAATCTCTAAAAGCAAGATATGATTATTGGAGGACCATTTCTGAACTCTTTTTAGAATCTTATTCAAAACAGATTGGAGAATGGTGCGAAAAGCATAATTTATATTTTACAGGACATTATCTTTATGAGAATGAGTTCTCAAAAAGCATTTTAACTAGTGGATCCATAATGCCCCATTATGAATATCAACATATCCCAGGTATAGATATTCTTATGGAAAAAACTGACGAAATCCTAACAGTAAAGCAAGTAAGCAGTATAGCAAATCAATTAGGAAAAAACAGGGTAATTTCAGAGCTTTATGGTTGTACAGGGTGGGAATTTACCTTTGAAGGTCAAAAATGGATAGGAGATTGGCAATATGCTCTAGGAGTTAACCTTAGATGCCAGCACTTAACCCTTTATACTCTAAGAGGTTGTAGAAAGAGAGATTATCCTCCTTCATTTAATTATCACAATATATGGTGGAAATATAATAAGATTGTAGAAGACTATTTTGCAAGACTATCCTTTATGCTTTCTTTAGGAAAAGCAGTGCGGGATATATTAATAATTCACCCTATAGAAAGTGCTTGGTGCGAATTTAATGGAAGAAATACCGAAGAGATTGATGAAAAAGGGAGAGATTTTCAAAGTCTATGTAAAACCCTCTTAGGACTTCACTGGGATTTTGATTTAGGAGATGAGTCTATTGTTGAGAAATATGGGAAAATTGACAAAGAGAAAAAAGAGTTTGTTGTAGGAGAAGGAAGATATAAATTAGTAATTCTTCCTCCCATGATCACTATTAGAGAAAAAACCCTAAATCTTCTACTGGAATTTTTAAATTACGGAGGAAAGGTTATCTCTTTAGAGCCATTACCAGAATGTTGTGAAGGAAAATCCTCTGATCTTTTAAAGGAATTTATAAATCACCAAAATTTGATTATTCTCCATGGAAAAAGAGCTTTAGGAAAGACATTAGAAGAGATTTTATCAAGAAGAATATCAATACAAAATATTCCTGCTCAGGAAGCAGAAACATTTCTATATATGGAAAGAATCTATGAGGGAAAAAGAATATTTTTCATAGTAAATAATGATAGAAATCAAGGATATGAGGTAGATATTGTTTTAGGTTGTAAAGGAAGGGTAGAAGAATGGGATCCATTAACAGGAGAGATAAAACCAGTATCCTCTATGGAGGTTAATGGAAATCAACATTTAAGAGTAAAATTTGGACCTGCAGATTCAAAATTATATGTGATTAATCCTGAAGAACCTTCTCTACTAAAACCTGAGAAGAGATTTAAATTGAAAAAAAGAATATATCTAGGACCTGTTTTTGAGTTTAGAAGGGACAATCCCAATGTATTAGTGTTAGATACATGTAGATATAGATTAGAGAATGAGAACTGGTCTGAAGAAATGCCCATATGGATGGCTCAAAGGGAAATAAGAGAAAAATTGGGAATGATACCTATTCATATAAATAGAATTCCTCAAAGATGGCTATGGGTTAACAATCCCCATCCCAAGGATGGAACCTTTGTAGAGTTTAAATTAAGTTTTAAAATAAAAGATATTCCTAAGAGTTCTTTTTTTGTAATAGAGGGAGCAAAGAATTTTAGTATATTTCTTAATGGAGAAAAATTAGAAGAACCCACTTCTTGGTACTTAGATAGATCCTTTGATAAGATTCCTGTATCCAATTTAAAAGAAGGAGAAAATGAGATAATTCTCCAATGTTATTATAAAAATTCCATGGAAATTGAAGACTGCTTTATTATTGGAGATTTTGCTGTAGATCCTATAAGCAAAGAGATCATAAAGGAGCCTAATTTTTTAAGATTTGGAGATTGGTGTCTACAAGGATATCCCTTTTATGCAGGATGTATCTTTTACAAGGAAAGAATTAATATAAATCTTGAAAAAGAAAATAAAGTTTTTTTAAATATGGGGGAATATTCTGCTATTCATATAGCTATATGGCTAAATGGAAAATTAGTAGAACATATTCCCTGGAGATGCAGAAATAGAGTAGATATTACAAATTATGTGAAAAATGGAGAGAATTTAATAGAAATAGAAGTAGTGGGAAGTCCAAGAAATATGTTGGGACCTCTTCATAGAAAAAAAGGAAAAGATCTTTGGACCGATTCTAATTCTTTTAGAACAGAAGGAGAAGAGTATACAAAAGACTATGTTTTACATCCATATGGGATCTTTAGTCCCATTTCTATTGATGTTTTAGAGTAGATGTGAGAAAATGGATATTGTAGATTTAAAAGTTATACCTAGAGAGTATAAGTATAAAGAACCATTTAGAATTGCAACGGGAGTAAGGGATCAAGAATTAAATCTTGAAATTGAAATAACCCTTAAAGATGGAACAAAGGGCGTAGGAGAAGCATCCTCTGTGATGATTTCCTATCTTTTTTCAAAGGATTCTTTTTTTCAATTGGAAAAAACCTTAAGAGATATATTAAAAATTTTATACTTCCTCCCATCAGTTATGGCAGGAGCAGAATATGCAATAATATCTGCCCTTTGTAATTTAAAAGATATTCTTCCTTATATTTTTTTTGGGGGAGAAAAGGAAGTTATTAAAAGTGATAGAAGTAAAGATTTAGATTTGGAAGAGGATTTAAGAAAAGTTATAGAAATTCAAAAGACTCTTCCCTTGACAAGATTTATTGTAGATGCCAATCAAAGTTTTGATGTAAAATCTGCAATAATCTTTGCAAAAGAGTTGTACAAAGAAGGAGTAAAGGTTGAAATTTTTGAACAGCCAGTGTTAAAAAAAGATATTGAGGGCTTAAAACTTGTAAGATTTTACTCTCTTTTTCCTATAGCAGGAGATGAGAGTGTTTATAGATTAATAGAGCTAGTAAGAGCTGGGAATAAAGGACTTATGATTGGATGCATGGGAGAATCAAGTCTTGGTATATCCCAAAGTGTTCATTTTACTACAGGAACAGGAGTTTCTTCTTATTGTGATTTGGACTCCCATCTTCTTATAGAAGAGGAAGGTTTTAGAGGAAGTTTTATACAAGAAGGAGAAAAAATAAAAGTAAATTAAGAAGGGAGAATCAAACAATGATTATTGATTACCACATACATTTAGAAAGAGGACCTTTTTCCGAAGAATGGTTTGAAAAATTTTGGGAAAAAGCAAAGGAAATGGAGATTGAAGAGATAGGAATATCAGAGCACGGACATAGATTTCAAGAATTTAGACCTGTTTATCAAGATTTACCCCATACCTCTTCCTGGTGTGATTCTAATTTAGATGAATATATTAGTTTTCTTTCTTTTCTTAAGAAAAAATATCCAATAAAAATTGGAGTTGAAATGGATTATCTTCCTGAAAAGGAAAGGAAAATTGAAGAATTATTAACAAAATATAATGTTTTTGATTATGTAATTGGTTCTGTTCATTGGCTAAATCATGGCTTCGGTTTCGATATAGATCCACATGATCCTCGATGGAAAAAGGAATCAGAATCAATATTTTTAGATTATTTTGAAAGATTAGAATTGGCAATAAAAAGTGAGTTGTTTGATATTGTGGGACATATTGATCTTGTTAAATTATGGGGACATAAACCTCCAGAAAATATCTTAGAAATTTATGAAAATTTAGCGAAAATAATAAAGAATAGAGGTATAAGCATAGAAATAAATACCTCTGGCTTAAGAAGACCTGTAAATGAAATATATCCTTCTCCAACTTTTTTAAAGATTCTAGCTCCCTTTGAAATCCCTTTAACTTTTGGATCCGATGCTCATTCTCCTGATAATGTGGGAAATAATATAAAGGAATTTTACGAATTTGCAAAAAATCTAGGATTTAAAAAAATAGCTATTTTTTCTAAAAGAATACCTCAATATGTAAATATTTAGAAAGGAGGGAAAAATTTTGCGTGATATTGGAAAAGAAATATTAAATTATGCTAGTAGGTTAGGTGTGGATTATGCGGATGTGAGAATTGTTAAAAGACAAAGAGAGGAGCTAGTAGTAAAGAATGGAATTTTAGAAACTGCAAATATAAATGAAACCTATGGATTTGGGGTAAGGATTCTATATAAAGGCGCATGGGGATTTGCATCCTCCTTTGATCTTGAAAATTTTAAATCTACAGTAGATAAAGCCTTTGCTATAGCTAAGGCAACATCCTCGGTAAACAAAAGTAAAGTATCCTTATCTCCGATAACTCCAGTAAAAGCTCAATGGAAAAGCAATTATGTAATTGATCCCTTTCAGATGTCCTTTGAGAAAAAACTTAATCTTTTATTTGAAAGCAATAAAATAATAAGAGAAGTATCTGGAATATCCATTGCCATTTCTGAGATGGAATTTTTTAAAGAAGATAAAATTTTTCTTAGCAGTGAAGGATCGGAAATAGAACAAAGTATTTTAGAAAGCGGTGCTGGAATCTCTGCATTAGCTATTGAGGGAAATGAAGTTCAAAGAAGATCCTATCCTAATTCCTTTGGGGGAGACTATAGAAAAGCAGGATGGGAATTTATTGAAGAGTTGAATCTTTTAGAAAATGCTGAAAGAATTGCAAAAGAAGCAGTAGAGCTACTAAAAGCAGAGCCATTACCAGAAAAAATAACAACTCTAATTTTGGATGGAACTCAATTGGCACTACAAATACATGAGTCCTGTGGACATCCTACAGAATTAGATAGAGTTCTGGGAACTGAAGCAAGCTTTGCAGGAACGAGTTTTCTAACCTTAGATAAGAGAGGAAAGTTTCAGTATGGTTCAGAAATTGTAAATATAGTCGCGGATGCTACTCATCCCTATGGGCTTGGCTCTTTTGCCTATGATGATGAAGGAGTACCTGCTCAAAAAAGCTATTTGGTTAAAGATGGAATTTTTGTAGGATATTTAACTTCCAGGGAAACAGCAGGAATCATTGGAGAGACATCCAATGGAACCATGAGAGCGGATGGGTGGAATAGAATTCCCATTATTAGAATGACAAATATAAATCTTCTTCCCCAAGATAAATCCTTTGAGGAAATTATCGAGTCCACAGAAGATGGAGTTTATATGAGTACAGTAAAAAATTGGTCCATTGATGATAAGAGATTAAATTTCCATTTTGGATGCGAGATTGCCTATGAGATAAAGAAAGGAAAGATTGGTAAGATATATAAGAATCCCTATTATACGGGAATAACCTATGAGTTTTGGAGAAACTGCGATGCCATTGCCAATGAAAAATATTGGAGAGTTTGGGGCGTTCCCAATTGTGGAAAGGGAGAACCTATGCAAGTTGCCCGAGTGGGACATGGAGTTTCCCCTGCTCGTTTTAGAAAGGTAAAGGTAGGTGGTAAATAATGTGGGGAAAGGAAAAAATATATAATTTCCTAGAAGACTTGATGAGGAAAATTCCTTTTGAGAAAAAAGAATTAGTTCTAGAAATTTCTTCTTCAGAGTTAACTCGCTTTGCAAATAATATAATCCATCAGAATGTATCAGAAGAAAATCTAACTTTATTTGTTAGGGTAGGCGAAGGCAAAAAAAAGGCAGTAGCAAGTATAAGTAAAATTGATGAGGAAAGTATAAACAATCTTATAAGTACCTTGAAATTACTTATACAAAACCAACCTGAAATGGAAGAATTAATCCTTCCCAAACCTCAAGTTTATCAGAATGTTGAAAATAAATTGTTTACCCCTTCTCCTGAAAAAAGAGCAAGTATTGTAAAAAATATTATAAAAAAGGGTGAATTAAAGGCATTAAATACCTATGGAGCTATAAGTGAAATAATAAGTGAACTTTCTATAATGAATTCTAATGGACTCTTTGCATATGGAACTCTCTCCTATGCTCATGGAAAGACAATGTATATTTCTGAGAATTCATCGGGATATCAGGAAAGTGCTGGTAAAGATCTGGACTCTATAGATTTTGAGTATCTTTCTGAAATGGCTCTAAAGAAATGTTTAGATAGTAAAAATCCAGAAGATTTAGAGCCAGGAAAATATGAAGTGGTCCTGGAACCCTTGGCGGTAGCAGAGATTATGGAACAGCTTTCCTATTTTGGTTTTTCCGCAAAGGCAGTACAGGAAAAAAGATCCTTTCTTTCTTTGTATAAAGGGCAAAGGATTTTTAGTCCATTAATTCATATATATGATGATGGTTTAGACGAAAAAGGGATAATAATTCCTTTTGATTTTGAAGGTGTTTCTAAAAAGCATGTGGATTTAGTAAAAGAAGGAGTCCCTCTTTCTCCTGTTTACGACACTGCAACCGCAATAAAAGATAATAGAGAATCCACAGGACATGCCCTACCTCCCACAGACTCTTCCTTTGGTCCCCTTCCTTCAAATCTCTTTTTAGTTTCTGGTGATAAAAAATTAGAAGACTTAATTTCTTCTACAGAAAGGGGAATATTGGTTACAAGATTTCACTATGTAAATGCCTTTTTAGATCCTATTAAGGTTTTAGCAACAGGAATGACCAGAGATGGAACTTTTCTTATAGAAAATGGTAGAATATTAAAACCTTTGAAGAATTTACGATTTACTCAGAGTTTTGTTGAAGCATTAGGAAATGTAGAAGCTATATCCTCAGAAAGTATTCTTCTTCCCTTTTTCGCAGGATTCTGTTCCGTTCCTGGTTTGAAAATAAAAGAATTCAATTTCACAGGAGTCACAGAATTTTAGTATGAGAAAATTAAGCAAAAGACAAAAAGAAGTATTAGAATATATAAGAAATACATGGGAAAAAACAGGGACTTTTCCCACAGTAAGAGAGGTATCTAAAGCTTTAGGATTAAAGTCTTCAGGATCTGGCTATTTTCATCTTAAGGCATTAATTAAAAAGGGATTTTTGGAACAGGATTCCTCGGGAAAATTCAAATGGAGAGGTTTTAGAGAAGAAATTCCAAGATACATACCTTTATTGGGTAATATAAAAGCAGGATATCCTGTAGAGAGTCCTGAGCTTATTGAGGATTATATTCCTGTTCCTAATTTTCTCTTGAAAAGTAAAGAAGAGGTTTTTTCTTTAAAAGTCAAAGGAGATAGTATGGAAAATGCTCATATATTAGAAGGAGATATTGTTATTGTAAGAAAACAAGCAATGGCAGAAATAGGAGATATTGTTGTTGCATTAGTGGGAGACGAGACTACCATTAAATTTTTAAAAGAGAAAGAAGGCAGGCTCTATTTAGAGCCTGCTAATCCTCAATATTCTCCTATCTTTGAACCTTTTACAATCCTCGGAAAGGTTATAGGATTAATGCGGAAGATTTAACATCCATTCTTTCTAAGAACCACATATCAAGAAGGGAATCATAGGCTATTTCATAATAATTCTCATCTTCTGCCTTTACTCTTAAATAAATTTTATATCCCTTTTCTCCTAAAGCTTTATATATTGTCTCCCATTTTCTTTCCACTTTTTTAATTCTGTAATATCTGCCATTTAAAATAAAATAGGAGGGAATTCCTGTAGTTTCTAAATTTACTTTTATAGGAAAATGAAATAAGTTCTTCATATAGACCTCCCAGCTTAATAATTTATAAAAAAATATTAAACAAAATATTGAACAATGTCAAGAATTATAAAACTTTTTTTTCAGAAGTTAGCCTATAAAACTAGAAAAAATCTTGTTTCTTGATTTTTTATTAAAGTTTTGTTATAATTTCATTCAGTTAATTTATTTTTAGTTAATTTTATTTTTTTATTATTTGATTATTTTTTCTTTACAAAGAGGTGAATAATAATTATGATAAGAAAAAAAAGAAAGCGAAAAAGTTCTTTTACATTGATGATTATTCCCCATGATTCTTCCAATCCTCGTACTCATAAAATTAATAAAACTATAATGATTATAATAGCGGTTTTTCTTATAGGAATCATCACAGGTTCTGCTATATTATATAAAATCTCATCAAATAAACTTACTAGAGTAAAACATCTTGAGGTATTAGAAGAGGTAACAGAACAACAAAAGGCTCAACTTAAAGAATTGGAAAATCTAAGAAAAAAGATAAAAGAATTAGAAGAGGTAGAAAAAAAATTAAAACAAATTCTGGGAATAAAAGGAAGTATACCTCTACCTAAAAAAGTCACTGCAGTTCCCCTTAATTTAAAAACCTATGAAGATTTAGAAACCTTTAACACTCAAAGACAAATTCTAGAAATGAAAGCAATATTAGAAGAAAAAGAAGAAGCTTTAGCTTATATAGAAAAAGAAATTAATAGAAGAAAATCTATTTTAGCAGTTACTCCTTCCCGCTGGCCAACTTTTGGCTTCATAACATCAGGATATGGTTGGAGAATTCATCCCATATTTCGAAGGGGTGATTTTCATGAGGGTATCGATATAGTTTCTTTCTGGGGTGCACCCGTTTATGCAACTGCAGATGGTTTTGTAACTTTTGCAGGATGGAAAAGTGGATATGGAAAAACTATAGAGATAAGTCATGGAAGGGGAATTTCTACATTATATGCCCATCTTTCAGTAATAAGAGTAAATTCTGGAAGATATGTGAAAAAGGGACAAATAATAGGATTAGTAGGTAGTACTGGAACCAGCAAGGGACCTCATCTTCATTATGAGGTAAGAAGAAATGGTATTGCTGTAAATCCTATTCCCTATCTCAATGTAGATCTTATAAAAATTGGTCGTCTAAAATAGGAGGTAATTATGTTTGGAAAAAAAGGTAAACCTGAAGTTGTGGATACTATTATTGGTCCCATGGTTGAAATTCATGGGAAAGTTTTTTCTGAAGCCTCTATAAGAATAGATGGAAAGATCTTTGGAGATGTGGAAGTAAAAAATGAAGTCATTGTAGGAAAAACAGGTTATATTGAGGGAAATATAAAATGTCAAAGATTAACTGTTGTAGGAAAAATTAAAGGAAATGTTATCTCTTATGAAAGTATAGAAATATTATCTTCAGGAAGATTAGAGGGAGATCTGAAACACGGAGGGAAATTCTCCGTAGAAGAAGGCGGTATTTTCTTGGGTAAGGTAGAACTCTTAGAAGAAAAATCCCAAGAAATTATTGAAGTGAAAAATTTATAATCTAAGTTAATCAAGAAAAATACTTGCTTTTTAATATTTTTTAAATTATCTCTTTACAAATTAATTTCAATATGATATTATTTTAGGCACCAAGGATTTAGTGTATGGTCCCAAAAGGCCCTTAAAAAATTTAGGAGGTGAAGGTATGAAGGGTTTAAAGGGCAAATTCTTAGTGTCCCTACTATGTTTCTTCGTTCTCCTTTCCCTTCTCCTTCCTGTAAAATCCACAGCACAAGTAGCAATACCCCGTGACGAAACCGTATATTGTATAGGAGGAATTTGGGGACCTCCCACAACTTGGAACCCATACGCTGCAAATGTCACTTGGGGAACTGAGCCTTTCCTTTTTGCACCTCTCTTCTACTACAGCAACGCCAAAGATGCATGGCTTCCAGCAATTGGCGAAGGATATAAAGTAGTTAATAAGACAACTATTCAAGTGAAAATTAGACCTCAAGCAAAATGGAGCGATGGAAAACCAATTACTGCCCATGATGTAGTATATACCTTTGAATTAACAAAGAAGGTAGGAACAGGACCTGGTGCAGGATGGGATGCTTATATTGCTAGTATTAGAGCAGTAGATGATAGAACTGTAGAATTCAAAGTAAAGACTCCAAATCCCAACTACTTCTCCTTTATGGGTTATGCCCTTGGAACAAGAGTTGTTCCAAAACATGTATATGAAGAATTAGAAAAGAAAGGACTTACTGCAGTAAGAGAGTTTGCTCATGATGATCCAGCAAAACAGGTAGTCTCAGGACCTTACAAATTATTCTATGCAGATCCTAACATCGTAATATATGGAAGAATTGATGACTGGTGGGGCAAGGATATATTCGGGCTTCCAAAACCCAAATATATCGCCCATATAGTATACAAAGATAACCCCAGTGCAAACCTTGCCTTCGAAAAAGGAGATGCGGATTGGGCAAGCACCTTTATCCCAGCAGTGTATGAGCTCTGGGAAAAGAAAGGTTTACCTGTAAGAACATGGTTCAAATCTAAACCATACTACATGCCTGATGGTGTAAACTTCCTATACATAAGCTACTTTAAGAAGGAATTAGCAGATCCTACATTAAGAAAAGCAATTGCCCACGCAATACCTTATGAAGAAATGTTAGAAAAAGCATACTTTGGATACAGCCCTCAAGCCCATCCCGCATGTGTAATAGATGTATTTGAAATTTATAAACAATGGATAGATTATGGTTATTCAAGATATCTATGGGGTACTAAAGATGGAAAAATCCCAACAGATCTAAAGAAAGCAAATGATATATTAGATAAAGCAGGATATAGAAGAGGTCCTGATGGAATAAGAAGAACTCCTGATGGAAAGAGATTAGGACCATACACCATAGAAGTACCCTATGGATGGACAGACTGGATGATGATGTGTGAAATGATAGCAGAAAATCTAAGAAAGATTGGAATAGATGTAAAAACAGAATTCCCAGACTTTACAGTATGGGCTGAAAGAATGACCACAGGAAGATTTGACTTTATCATCTCTTGGGATGCAGGTCCAGGATATGACCATCCATGGAATACTTATAGATTCGTAACAGATATTAGATTAACTCTACCCTTCGGACAAAGCTCCTGGGCAGGAAACTGGACAAGATACAACAATCCAGAAACCACAAAATTACTAGATGAAATTGCAGCAACCCTAGATGTGACAAGAAGAAAAGCACTAATATCTAAGTTCCAAAGAATCCTCCAAAAAGATCTTCCAGGAATTCCAATGTTCTATGGAGCCCATTGGTATGCCTATGGTGAGTTCCGATGGGTAGGTTGGCCAAGAGAAGAGAACGCATGGTGGTTCCCAGCAGCAAACTGGTCTGCTAACTCTCTACCTGTTCTCTTTGGAATTGCCAAGAGAGGCGAAGTACCAAGAGTTCCTGCATGGCTCACCACAGTAGATAAAGGCGGAATTTTAATACCAACATCCCTAATCTGGAACGACTTAATGAAAGCTCCAACAAAGTAAAAAATTAAAGCATAGGAGGATTTAAAATGAGGGACCATACACTAAATCCTTTCATAAAATATCTAGGAAGAAGATTCTTATTCTTACTTATCACATATTTCATTGCGTTAACCATAGTGTTTATTCTGCCAAGGGTGATTCCAGGAAACCCCTTGGCTTCTCTTTTGAGTAGAATATTTCAACAGGGACAAGCGAATCCTGAGCTTTTAAGAAGTGTAGAAAGAACCCTAATGCAAGAATTTGGACTAGGAAAACCTTGGATCGTGCAATATGTGGAATTTATTAGTAGAGCCCTAAGGGGAGATTTAGGAACATCCATTTCGTCCTATCCAAAGAAAACTTTGGAATTAATTATTCCTGTTATTCCCTGGACTTTAGCCCTTCTTATACCCTCTATTCTTATTGCATGGATTATTGGAAATACCCTTGGTGCCTTTGCAGGATATAGAAGAGGATCCCTTGTAGATAAAGTTGCCTTAAATACCTCTCTAATTATCGGACAGATTCCTTACTATTGGCTAGGAATGCTCCTTATTTTTCTTTTTACTGTAAAATTAAAAATTTTCCCAGGACAAGGAGGATATACCCAAGGAACAATTCCCCATTTTAGTATTAACTTTATTCTTGATGTTCTTTCCCATTATATTCTCCCGTCTTTATCCATTATAATTTCTGCCCTTGGTGGATGGGCTATTGGAACAAGAATGTTAGTAGTAAATGAATTAGATTCTGATTACGTCAGCTTTAGTGAACATTTAGGGGTAAAAAGCAATACAATCTTTGGATATGTATTTAGAAACTCTTTACTTCCTCAGGTAACAGGTCTTGCTTTAAGCCTTGGAGGTGCCCTTGGTGGTGCGCTAATAACGGAGATTATATTTAACTATCCTGGAACAGGATATCTATTATTCAGAGCCTTAAGCACTCTAGATTATCCATTGATTCAGGGTATATTTGTTATCTTAATTGCATCAATTTACCTTGCAAACTTTTTTGTAGATTTTGTATATGCCATAATAGATCCAAGAATTAGATTAGGACAAGGAGAGAGCTAAAAATGTTTGGAACTATTTTTAAGCCATTATTTAGAAACAAAAAGTTTATTGGTGCTTTTTCTGTTTTTATTATCATTGTTTTAATGGGTATTTTCGGCCCTATTCTCTATCCTAAAGATCCCATGTCCTTTACTGGAAAAATGGAATCTCCGCCATCTAAGGAATTTCCATTAGGAACAGACACCTATGGTGGAGATTTATTGGCAAAACTTCTAAATGGAATAAGAACTTCGCTTTATATTGGATTTCTTACCGCTGTGATATCTATGGTGATTGGGCTTCTTATTGGTTCTATTTCTGCAGTAAAGGGTGGAATCGTCGACGAGATTCTCATGTCCTTCACAAATATAGTTTTAACTATCCCCAATATTCTTTTAGCTATATTAGTAGCAACGTACCTTAAGATCAGAAGTGCGGAAGTTGTAGCAATACTTTTAGGGGTCCTTGGGTGGCCATGGTTTGCTCGTGCTATAAGAGCTCAGCTTCTTTCTCTTATTAATAGAGAATATGTATATTTATCAAGACTTGCAGGATACACTGACTTACAACTTGCTTTCGAAGACTTAATTCCAGGAATTGCAACCTATGCTCTTATGGCCTTTATTCTTTTCATTAATGGAGGAATATTAGGCGAGGCTGGATTAAGCCTTATTGGTTTAGGTCCTACAAAAGGAGTTTCTCTAGGAATTATTCTTCAATGGGCAGTTCTTATGGAAGCTATAAGAAGAGGATTATGGTGGTGGTTTATTCCTCCAGGTTTAATAATTGTAGCTTTAACTTCCTCCCTTCTTATTGTCACCACAACAATGGATGAAGTATTTAACCCAAGATTAAGGGAGAGGTGAAAAATGGAAAATATAATTTTAGAATTGAAAGGAGTAAAAGCCTACTACGTTATAGAAAAAAATTTTGTCAAAGCAGTAGATGGTGTATCTTTAGAAATAAGAGATGAAATTGTAGGTATCGTAGGCGAAAGTGGATCTGGAAAATCCACCCTGTCCAATGTAATGCTTATGAGTATTAAAAGACCTTTAACCTTTGTAGAAGGAAGTGTAAAACTCTACACTAATGGAACAGATTTGGATTTAACAAAATTAAATAGGGAGGAACTTCAGAAAAAGATCTGGGGAAAAGAAACCTCTATTATTCCCCAGTCTGCAATGAATGCATTAATGCCCACAAAAAGAATAAGAAACTATATATTAGATGTAATAAAATCCCACTTTGATGAAGTAGATGAAAAAGAAGTAATTTCAAAAGCAATGGATAGATTCGAAGAGGTAGGAATATCAAGAGATTTTATAAATAGGTATCCCTTTGAGCTTTCAGGAGGAATGAAACAGAGAGCAGTCATTGCTGTAGCAACCCTTCTTAACCCTCGACTTCTTATCGCAGATGAGCCTACATCAGCATTAGATGTAGCAACTCAAAAAATGGTCTTGAAAACCATTAAAGAATTAAAGGATAAAAAAATTGTTAAAAGCATCGTTTTCATAACCCACGATATAGCCACAGTAAGACAAATTGCGGACAGAATGGTAGTTATGTATTCAGGAAAAATTGTAGAAGAAGGAAGTATAGACGAAATAGTAAATGAGCCTTTGCATCCATATACTAAGGGTCTACTTTTCTCTGTAGTAACCCCAGAACCAGAAGTAAAAAGAAGAGGCATCACCTATATACCAGGAACTCCTCCCAATTTAATAAATCCTCCTTTAGGATGTAGATTTCATCCTCGATGTCCCAATAGAATGGAAATCTGTGATAAAGAGGAACCCTTACTCAAAAATATAAATCAGAGAAGGGTAGCCTGCTTCTTATATGATAAGAGGTGATAAAATGGCTCTATTAGAAGTGAGAAATTTAAATAAAATATACGAGATAGGTCTATTAAGAAAGAAATATATTCATGCTGTGAAAAATGTATCCTTTAGTGTAAATGAAGGAGAGATTATTTCTTTAGTTGGAGAAAGTGGATCAGGAAAAACTACTACCGCAAAGATTATACTCGGTTTATTAAAACCTACGTCAGGGGAAATATTATTTGAAGGAAAAAATCTATGGGATTATTTCAATAATATCGAAACCTTAAGAGAGCTGAGAAGAAAGGTTCATGCAGTATTCCAAGATCCCTTTGCAAGTTATAACCCCTTTTACCCTATAGATAGGGTTTTACATCAGGCTATAAGACTTATTGGATTCGATCCTGCAAGTCCTGAGGCAAAGGAATTAATAGAAGAAGCTTTAAGAAATGTGGGTTTAGATCCCAAATCTATTCTTGGAAAATATCCCCATCAGCTTTCTGGTGGTGAAAAGCAAAGAATAATGGTAGCAAGATGCTGGCTGTTGATGCCTAAATTGATTGTGGCGGACGAGCCTGTATCTATGATTGACGCATCAACAAGAGGTGGCGTGATAAAACTTTTTGAGAAACTAAGAAAAGTTCAAAATACATCTATTATTTTTATCACCCATGACATGGGATTAGCATACTATATTTCCGATAGAATATTGATAATGTATCTAGGAGAAATAGTAGAAGAAGGAACTCCCGATGAGATCCTTTTGAATCCAAAGCATGATTATACAAAGAGATTAATTGGAAGTATTCCTACTTTATACAAGAAGTGGGAGGATTTAGAAAAGGTTAAAGTATAGGCTGGGATAAACCCCAGCCTTTTTTTATTTTACCCTTAGTGAGGTTTCTAAAGATATATTCTCTGGGAAGAACTCAAATATAACCTTTACATTTCCATCAATTTTTTCTACTACATGTTTTTTAATTATCACTTGACTATCTTTTACTTCAAAATCATCCCATCCTCTTAAATAGGGTGTCCAAGAATCCCTTACTGGTTTTCCATTATCTTCCCTTATAAGTTTTATGGCGCAAAGCCTTGTTCCATTAAAAGCAATAAGAAAATTTATAGGAACAGAAAGACCCTTCAGTACTACTAATGGTTTATCTAATAGTACTGGATTTTTATAAAAAATAACCTCTAAATCATAATCTGCACCCCTATTAAATCTAAAGGTAAGAACAAGACTTGATCCCAATTCTCCCTTTATTGACTTAAGAAAATCTGATTTTAATATAACTTTATCGTTATCTAATACGTAATCTCTACCTTTGTTAAGAGCTTTTCCCTGATAAATAATATCTACTAACTGATTTCCGTTTAGTATAAGATTAACAGTCTCATCTTTTATTAGAGTATCTCCTCTAATGAAAAGTATTCCTGGATTTAGAAAAGAATTGGGAATATCTTTTACTCCATTCATGATAATTCTTATTTTCATTTCATCTCTCCATATTCTTCTCCTTCTATCAAAATTATCAAAGCCATTATCCCAATAAAAGGTTGCCATTTTATATTTTCTTGTAATTCTTATAAGATTATCAAAATAGAGCCACTCAGAAGGTCTGTTCCCATTAGATACTCCATATTCTCCTACAATAATGGCATAGTCTTTAAATTTATCGTAAAAAGCTTTAAAATCCTTTTCCATCTGAGCTATATCTTCAAAAGATCCCCAACTTTTTCTTCCCCACCAATTGGCGACGAAATCCCAAGGAGAGTAATAGTGAATTCCTATAATAATATTAGGGTCTTTTGGAGGTCTGAAATACTTTATTCCTTTGTATATATCCGTTGAAAGAGGTGGAACTACCACAAGCCTTTTATCATTAAATCCCCCTGACTTTCTTATAATTTTTAAAATCCTCTCATTAACTTCATTTTGAATTTCCCCCTCTTCCCACTCCTGAAATCCTTCATATTGAGGTTCATTTATTATCTCAAAAATAAGCTTTTCAGAATAATTTTTAAATCTTTCTGAGATCTGAAGCCAAAGTTTTTCCAATTTACCTATGGTCTTCTCTTTATTTTGTCTCATCTCTTTACTTAGCCATCTCCAGGAATCATGATGCACATTTATTATCACATAAAGATCCTTTTCCAATGCATAATTTACTACCTCTTCTACCCGATCCATCCAATCTTTATATACATTAAAGTTTGAGTCCACGTGATCTATCCATGTTACCGGAATTCTTACCCCATTAAATCCTGCCTTTTTAATATCCTCAAAAATATATGGCTCTGTCTTTGGATTTCCCCACGATGTTTCATCAGGTATAGCATCTAAAGAGTTTCCAAGATTCCATCCTGGATTCATCTCCTCTACCGCTTTATATGGTTCTATATCTCTGAAAATATTTTTATACCTTTTTTCCTCTGCCATTAGCATATTGAAAATTAAGATTATTAGTATAAATAATAGCTTTAATACTTTCATTTAATAGCCTCCTACTTTTTAAGGAAGGAAATATCGTCCACATATAAGGTCAATTCTCCAGCAGGAATTCCTGTAACCTCAATGGACATTCCCCAAATTCTCTTTAGATCTACCCCTTTGAATACTGAAATAGGAACAGAAATTTTAGTCCAAGTATTAGGAATTCCTCCTGATATTGTCGCTTTATCAGAATATTTTTCCTTTCCTTCAGGGCTTTCTGGAGCTTGAGCTAATGTAAGTAAAAGGGTGACTGTATTTTCAGTCTCTGCCTTAATCCATAATTCTAACGTGTCAAAATTAGAAAGATCAAATACTTTATCTTTAATATTCCATTTTGCCCAGTTCAGTCCCATTCCGGCCCACCAGCTTCCCCATTTAAAATAAATCTTAATACTCTTTTCTCCAGAACGAGCATTACCTTTTACTTCTTCTGCTTTACATCCTTCAGGGGCAGTCCAAAAACCAATGGAGGAAAGATTTGTAGCTTCTTTTTCTCCATCGTAGATTAACAAGACGGAGGAAGTTTGAGCCCAGAGGATATTAAGAAGGAGAAAAACAGTTAAAATCATCAAAAATTTAAATTTTTTCATGGAAAAAAACCTCCTTTTTAAATATTTTTATCCTACAATACCTGTTCTTTCCACACTCTCCACAAAAAACTTTTGAGTAAAAATATAAAGAATTAGCATGGGAAGAATAACCAAAATTGCACCAGCATACTGAGGAGGAAGGATAAGAAGAGGATCCCAAATTTGAGTACCACCAGTAATTATAGCTTTAAGATTTGCAAGATTCATAGATAAGGTATATTTATTAAAGTCCCCTATATAGACAGAAGGACCAAAGGCATCATTCCAATGCCAAACCAAAGAGAAAAGAAAAACAGTAGTGATCGCAGGTATGGAATTAGGAATAAAAATTCTAAAATAGGTTTGAAATGGAGAACAACCGTCTATATATGCTGCTTCCTCAAGCTCCCTTGATATTCCCCTAAAGAATTGTCGAAAGATATATATAAAAAGACCACTTCTTAAACCTCCCCCAAGAATTGTAGGCAAAATTATAGGATAATAAGTATTCAATAAATTTAAAGGGGATCCTCTTATAAGCTTAACTAAACCTAAAATATCAAAATTCTGATAAAAAGCATATAAAGGAATTAGAACCACTTGGGGAGGTACCATAAGGGTAAAAACTATCAAGGCAAAAATAATCTCCCTTTCTTTGAATTTAAATCTTGCTAATCCATATCCAATCATGGAGCAACTTATAACATGGAAAATCGCAGGCAATATAGAAGTTATAACGCTATTTTTAAAAGAGTTAAGAAAGGATAAGGAACGAAAGGCAAGGATAAAATTGTTGAAAGTAATATTTTTTGGTATCCAAACTACTGTAGGATCCATCAGATCTTCTCTACTTTTCAATGCAGTACTTAACATAAACATAACAGGCCTTAAAAGAATATATATAAGACCAAGGAACAAGAGAATTCTTAAAAATATTCCAATAAATCTTAGAAACTTATGTTTTACAATAAATAAAAACTCTTCCCTTTTATATCCTGATAATTTCATTCTTTTTTCCTCCTATTCGCTCATGTAAAATACCCTTTTAGATATAAAAATCACAAGTAATACAAGAATTATCCCCAAAATTAGAAAATAAATCCAAGCGATAGCAGAACTGTATCCATGTTGTAATCTTCTAAAAGCAACCTCAAGAATATACCTTAATACGTCATTACTATAATCAGTAAAAGAATCTATCACTGTATAAACCACATTAACTAATATAATGGGAGAAAGTAAAGGAAAAGTAATCTTCCAAAAAGATTCCCATGGAGTAGCTCCTTCTACACTGGCAACCTCATATAAGGAATGGGGAATTGACTGAAGACCTGCTAAAAAAATCAATATTTGGACTCCTGATTTCCATATTATCTCATAGATCCTATTAATAGCATCAATTAATGGTCTAACAAAGGGAATATTTCCTGTAATCTGTATAAGAAGCATTCTGAAATCAATTCCCCTAACAAAAGGAGAATTAGACATTGCCATTCCCGTTTGGGCACCTATATAAAATTGTTCCATGGTATAACTTTCCAAAACATATAGTAAAGCTCCTGACATAACTACTACAGGGAGAAAGAAAATTGCTCTTACAAGAGCTCTTCCTTTAAACTTTTGATTTAAAAGTATAGCAATAAACAAAGAAAACATTAAAATTAAAGGAATATTGACTATGGTATTACTCACCTCTAAGGTTAGATACTGAATAAAAGTGGGATCCTCTTGGAGAGCCTTAATAAAATTTTTAAACCCTATAAAGGTCAATTTCAAACCAAAGGGGGTAAGATCCAATTCACTAAAGGCAAAAACCAGGGATTGTATAAAGGGTGTGGCAAAGAATATTAAAAAGCCAATCAGCCATGGATAGACAAAGAGTCTTCCCGTAAGAGCTTGTCTTTGGGAAAGACTTTTAAATCTTTTTTTTCTCATTCTAGATCTCACTCCTTTTTAACTCTTAAAATAAATAAAACTTTCTTTTTCAATTAATTTTTCTTTGTATTTTAAGGGTCTTAAATTATAATTAACCACAACCTCTACTCCATTTTCATATACCGTTCTATATAATCCTTCCTCTAATTTTTCATGAATCTTTATAGGAACATTCACAGTGGATTTATATAAATCCTCAATCTTTTTATATTCTTCTACTGCCTTCTTAAACCAGTCTTTATAATAGGAACTTAACATTTCGTTATAAAAACTTTTTCTAAATAAAGAAGAATCCTCATAGATTAGAAGATAATAAGGAAGAGCACCATACTCTACCATTCTTAAGAAATCTTTTTTATGATTCTCTCTTAAATTTCCTGGTCTTCCACTATAAGGAATATATCCATGGATTACTATTTGGTAAAAAGGAACAGGCTCACTTTCTATAGCATAATTACTACAATCTAAAGGAAGATCCAAAATCAAAGAGGAATATAAAAGGGTATAGAAATTGCCATGGGTAAAAAGAAGATTTACTTTATTTACAGTTTCTCCAAAAACCTCGTGAAGAATACTTACTACTTCTTCCCGAGAGAGTAATTTAGGCTTTTTATTCTGAGAGTATATATAATCTCCAATATTTTCAACCAATACATTCTTAATACCATATTTTTCAATATCTCTTAAAAAATTCTTAAAATAAAAAGGTATTTTTTCGGGAAGAACATTAAACCATGGCTCATAATCTCTATTTTTCTTTTTAGTTACAGGATCCCATTTATACAAAAAAGCCAATCCATTATTTATATATCTGTTTGCGTCCCTTGGAGGAGAAAATCCATTTCCTTCTTCATGAATCTCTATTATCTCTGCAGAAAGGCTTAGATTTATATTATTTCTTTTACAGAAATCCAATAGTTTCTTAAAATCTCTTTCTCCTCCTAGTTTTTTTTCAAACTTAATACCATTAGTGATTTTACCTAAATAACCTCCAGGTTGATATCCTCTGTATATAAGGTTAATATTTTCTATCCCTTCCTTTCTGAATTCTTCTAAAATTCTTATAGCATTTTCAAAGGTAGTAAGGGGAGAAAATCTTTCCATAGGAATCCCCAAAAAGGTTGTTTTTATCTTTATTCCTCCAATAAAAGAAAGATTAAGATAAAGAGAATTATCTTTTATCTTTTTCTTTAGAATATTATTCTTAATAAGATATTCTCTAAAAATTCTTCCCATACCCGAATAATTAGCATCTTTTCCCTTTAGAAAATAATAATCTACTACTATATCCTTATTGAGATGATAGGGAGATATCTTATTAACTAATACATCTACCACTTCTCCTGCTTGTCCTGTAGCTACTTCTCTCTCATAAAGAAGAAATTTATGAATACTTCTGTAGGTAAATACAGGATATACTCTGTAATATCCTGTACTGTTTCCTGCGATATATGAAGCAATACTTGCGGAATAATCTCCACTTTTTATAACTCCTAAAACTGCCCAATCGTTTCTTTTTATTCCAAAGATAGGAAGTCTCAATCCTTCATTTTTAGGAGGCATATCATAAAGGGGAAGACCCTTATCATAACCATATAGGGGTAGTTCAAAACCTCTTTCTGTTCCATAACTTTCCCTAAATCTTATTATAGCTCCAGAGCCATCAGGGACTAATAAATATCCATCATCCTTTTTTGTTCCCGAAAGAAAATAAGGAAGAAGCCATATTCTATTAATTTTTAAATCTTTAGGTTCCTTAATAGAATTTATGGGAATACGCACCGAAAGTCCCGAGGAATTTAATATAAACTCTATGGATATTTTTATCTCTTGAATGGGAAAATCATAATCAATTCTTACTCCTCTCTCAATTTTTGAAACACGAAAGTTATTCCTCATAATACCTAAAGCATAGGTATTGTAAGTAGTAATTTTCCCTTCTTCATCTACCATTTCTAATACCAAATGGGAAGGTATACTAAACTTTGTAATTCCAAAGGAAAAATCTCTTTCCCAGTCCTCAGGAAATTGTTTAAATAACTCTTTAGATCCTTTATCCTCTATAGCAATGCTTCCATCCTTTTCATTAAAAAGAAGAGAAAAGTTATGATTTTCTGCTATTTTTTTATAAATAACTTCCTTTCCATACAAGGGTATTATTCCTATTAATAAAAATATAATAAAGATTTTTTTAAGCATCTAAAAATCCTCCTACAAGGTCATATACTTTATCTCAAGATAAAGGGTATATATAAATCTTAAGAATTGCTGAAAAGTACCAAAAAATACTATGCCTATAAACATAACAAAAAGTATCCCTACCACAGTAAGAAGAGAAGTACCCAAAGCTTTACCCAATGTATAATCCTGAGTAACAATTATTCCAGAGAATAAAAGGAATAAACTCCAAAGAGAAGCTAAAGTTCCTATAATCCCGTAAAATCCTATTTCTTCTAAGGTAAAGACATGACTTAATAAAGTCTGAGGTATATTAAACAACGCTATAGGAAAAAGAGAATAAAGAGTAAAAGTCCAGATATTTTTCATTGTCGCCTTTCCATCCATTATTGTGGTTATAGCCCAATTTATTATCACCCACCCTAATAAAGGAAATACTATTTTACTGACTTCAAGAATTATATTCAGTTCCTCGATTCTCTCAGGATTAAAATGGAAACTTGTAAATATTCTCTTAATTAAGAAGGAAACTATTAAGAAAATTAAAATTATAAAAGAAGATTTGAAGGAATTTTTGCTTTTTTTGAGTTCATAAAATCCATCAAAGGGATGGAACATTGTGTAAAATAAAAGGGATTTTTTAAATTTTTCTTTTATTTTATCTCCCCAGAACTTAATTAAAATATAAATAAAGACAAAAAACAATATTAAAGCATTCATAATTTTCGAGAAATTTTTTCTCATATATTCAATTCTATATCCCCTCAATGCCTTTGAATATCCCTGGGGATAAAACCCTAGCTTAAAGGCATCCATTGCAAATTTATATTCCTCTTTAGAAAGATAATTCTTTCCAAGACCTATATAAGCTAAATCATAGTTGGTGTCTAACTTTACTACCTCTTTCCAGACTTCCGCTGCTTTTCCGTAATATCCTTGCACATAATAAGAATTTGCTTTTAAAACCAATTCTCCAAAATATGTAGGAGAAAAAACCGTTATTGTTGCTTTATTTTCATCAAGAACATAAATTTTATTTTTATAAACAGCAATAGCGCAGGGATAGGAAAATTGCCCCTTTTGATTTCCCAGATCTCCTATCACAAAGAGAAAATCTCCTAAGGTATTGTATACAAATATTCTTCCTACTCTTCCATCTAAAACATAAAGATTATCAGATTCATCTAGGGCAATATCCACAATTTCTCCCCTTATAGTAAATCCAAAATAAAGATCACCATAAACACTCCCTGTTCTTCCTTCTTGCTTTATAATATTGTCTCCAAGGGCATTTAACCTTTTAACTTGATTATAGTAGGCTCTTACACATCCATATATGAATCCATCCTTATCTGTAGTGACATTTCTATATTCTATGGGAATAAATAGAGCTAATTGTTGACGCTGTCTCCTTGTAAGAACTCTTCTCCAAAAAAGATCCAGAGGATTTACTTCTACTCTATTACTTCCAAAGAATCTTTCAAATTTTCCTTCCACATTAAATTGTATAAGACCTTCTACTACGTTTTCTGCAACTACATATATGCGACCTAATTTATCTACAGCCAATTTTTTAGGTTTGTAAACAAAATCTGTTTTTATAACATCTCCTTCGGGCTTCCCAATAATTTTATATAAACTTCCATCTTCCTTTAATACTACAATTCTCCCCTTTTCAGAATCAGCAATATAGATTTTGCCATCATCAGTTTTAAACAATCCTGTAGGCAGATTAAAGGTATCTATTTTTCCATTATTATTAAAACTATCTATAATTTTTTTAAGTTTAAAATCTGATGTAACAATAACTATTCTGTTATTTCCTGTATCTGCAATATACATATTCCCTTCTTTATCTACGAAAAGATCTTGAGGGGAAGAAAAATTATTAACCCCTATACTTTCACCTGTTATTATCTTTTCAGGTTCAAATCCAGGAAGAGAAGGGACAGGTCTTCTTTTCTCATTATAAATGTAAGTATAATAAGGAGTACCCCCAAAGGTAATTTCCAAAATTAAACTTATAAAAAGAGTAATAAATAATAATCTTTTCATAAATACCTCTTACCCCTTTATACCTGCTGATTTCATAGTCTCCATTACATTACTTTGAGTAATTAGGAAGATCAGAATCGAAGGTATTAACATTAAGACCGCTGCAGCAGCTCCAGCACCAGCTCTAACAAAGCCCCCTTGCTGAATATAAGTCAAAGCTAGAGAAAAAGGCTTTAGAGCCTCATTATGAATATAAAGAGCAGGAGTATAAGTATCATTCCAGATTTCACGAAAAGAGAAAAGAATCAAAGTAAGCCAAGCAGGTTTTACATTAGGCATTATCACATACCACCAAATTTTAAATTCATTTGCACCATCGATCCGTGCAGACTCTATATAGGAATCAGGAATTTGTTCCATAAACTGTTTCATAAGAAATAAACCAAGGGTAGCACCAATATAGGGAAGAATTAGAGAGAGATAGGAATCAAGAAGATGAAGTTTTGACATTATTATAAATCTAGGAATGTTAGTCACATAGCCTGAGAACATAAGAGAGAAAATAACTAAATTAAAAAGTATTTTACTGCCAGGAAATCTATGTTTTGCAAGAGGATATGCAGCCATAGATGCAATAAGAACATGCCCCAGGGTCCCAAAAAAACTTATAAAAATACTATTAAATATATATCTAGAAAAGGGAACAAAAGAGGTACTCATAAGATAAAAAAGGTCAGAAAAATTTTTAAAAGTTGGTTTTCTTACAAAAAGTCTTGGGGGAAAGAGAAAAAGTTCATCTAAAGGTTTAAAGGCATTCATTATAGAATATACTAAAGGGAGAGCCATGAATATAGCAACAACTATCAACACAAAAGAGACTATTAAATTTCCCCATATAGATCTATTTATCTTTTCTTTCATCTTTTCTTATCCCCCTATTAGTCAGATCTTAGGATTCTTCTTACCCCTTGATTAATAGTAACAGTAATCAGGAATAAAATAACTGCAATAGCAGATGCATATCCCATCTCATATCTTATACTTCCATAATCCCACATATGAAGAACAATAGTATGGGCAGAGTATAAAGGACTAGGAAACCCAATAAGAGTTGCAGAAATATCAGCAACGGCAAAAGAAGCAGTAACTTGCATAATAGCTCCAAATATAAGCTGAGGTTTCATAGAAGGTAATGTTATATACCAAAGTTCCTGCCATCTATTTCGAATTCCATCTATAGCTCCTGCTTCATATAAGGATCTATCAATGGTCTGAAACCCTGCTATAAATGCCAAAAAGCTTGTCCCTAAGCTCATCCAAAGTTGAATAAGCATTAATACATAAAGATTTATGTTAGGATCCTGTAACCAATAAATAGGTTCTTTAATAATTCCAAGATTCATTAAAATCCCATTAAGAAGTCCATAAACATCGCCAGAAAAAATATAGGTCCAGATGAAAAAGATCGAGGAAGAAAGGGCAGGAGCATAGTATAGAAGGGTTGCAATAGCTCGTATCTTAGGAGACAACTCGTTTATTAACCACGCAAAGAAGAGACAAGCAAAATAACTAATAGGACCTGTAATCAAAGCAAATTTAAAGGTGTTCTGAAAGGCTATTAAAAATATATCATCTTCAAGAAAAAGTCTTCTATAATTAGACCAACCTATAAATTTGGGAGCTTGAATTATATTATAGTTAGTAAAACTCAATATAGCTCCAAATAATACAGGAATAACAACAAAAATAAAAAATAATACAAAATATGGGAGAATTAAAAAATAGGATTCCCTATTTTTCTTAATTTCTTTCCAAATATTTTTTATTTTATCTCTTTTCATTTTTTACCACCATATTAATAAATTCTAAAGCCCAAATTCTTCTCTCTTTCTGCTAATTTCCTTATTTATTTCTCTCGTATATTTTTCAATAGCTTCCCTTGGTAATTCTCCCAACATTACTACCTCTCTAAAGGCGTTATCAAGATGTCTTGAAATATAATAACTTCCAGGAACTACAGGAATTTCCTTAAGATATTTCCACTGCTCCGAAAGAACCCTATAATCTGAAGAGGGCCAAGGAAGATAAGAAATTGCCTCTAGATTAGAAGTATTATATCTTGCTCCCGCCCCTAACAAGGCTTCTAGTTCCCTTCCAAATCTTGCTTGAATTTCTGTTGAGAGCCACCACTTCACAAATTCCCAGGATTCATTAAGCTTTTTTGTATTTTTAAAGATTAGAACAGCATTACTATTTCCTGACATTGATCTATCTATATAATTACCTTTTTTCCTTCCTGGCAGAGGTGCTATTCCCCAAAGTCCACTAATTTCAGGGGCTGCAACCTTAAATGCATTATAAAGGGTATAATTTGCTATACCGATGGGCATTTCTCCTGTTCTAAATCTGTTAAAGAAATCATAATAAAGGGGAATACCAAATAATGTATAAAGATTTGTCCACTCTTTAAAGGCATCTATTCCCTCTTCATTATTAAGTAGGCATTTTTTGCCATCTTCATCATAATATCTTCCTCCCCTTTGAAGAAGAAGCATGTTAAATATATCAAAGCTTGTAGCATTTCCTGGCCCTGCTCCAAACTGTAAATTATATCCTTGCAATTTTGCTATAGCCTCATAAAGTTCTTCCCAGGTTTCAGGAATTTTTATCTTAAGTCTTTCCAATATATCTCCCCTATAAAATATTATGGGAAAATCTTGAGTCATAGGTAATCCATATACCTTATCACGAAATTGATAAGGAACTAAGGCTGAGTCTGCAAATCTCTTCCTTACCTCATCAAAACCTGAAAGCCTAGAAAGATCTACTAAAGCTCCTCTAATCCCATAATCTATGGCAAGGGTACGAGAAACATTTAAAGCAACATCAGGTGGATTTTCCTGAGAAGCTACTGCAAAAAGTAAAACCGATTCATTGGGAATTATATTTAAATTTACCCCTATTCCTGTTTTAGGAGTAAAATCAGTATCAATAAGTATTTTTAGAGTTTCTGCTTGATCCCTTCCCATTTGTACCCATACATTTATGGATTTTTCCCTATCATATAGTGAACCAATAACGTTATAATTCTCTATAAAGG
The DNA here is from genome assembly GCA_025060475.1 of Dictyoglomus sp. Taxonomy (NCBI): domain Bacteria; kingdom Pseudomonadati; phylum Dictyoglomota; class Dictyoglomia; order Dictyoglomales; family Dictyoglomaceae; genus Dictyoglomus; species Dictyoglomus sp. The sequence goes on from JANXBZ010000004.1 coordinate 43,984, forward strand.
AAATAAAAAATTTTTTAAGACCATCTATAAACTTTTCAGCAAAATTTGGAAGAATTCGAGGAATACTTTGCTCTAAAGATGCAATTACTATATAATCTATATCTAAAGGTTGTTCCCTTATACTAAGAACCCATGAAGATAATGCGGAAAGATTGTCTCTATATCTTTGTAATCTTTGAGCAATAGTCTCAGGTTCCTTTGCCATTCCTTCTAGTTGCAATGCAACTCTTTCTAAAAGAGCGGACTCACTTGCTCTTTTTCCACTTATCTTTATTATTTTTTCTGCATTTTCTCTTAATATTTTGGCATTTTCCTCAAGGGTTGGTATAAGATCTGGAATATGTTGATCTAAAAGATAATCCCTTAAAGGATCAGGATTTGGTCCTGTTATCATAACAATCTTAGTATAAAGCTGAGAAAGGTCAATGGAACTTTGCCAAACCTTTCTTATAATCTCAGCAATTAACCCATAGGAAACTTTTAATCTTATAGTATGCTCTCCTTTTTTAAGATAGAAAAGATAGGACTCTTTATCTCCAAGATACATAAATTGCCAATTGGTATCATATGTAAATCTTATGCTTTTTGCCTCCTCAAAGGGTATTTCTCCATCAATATAAAGGGTTCTTTCTGTGGGAATTCCAGGATTTGAATTTTGTCTAAATTTTATTCCAATTTTATAAAGCCCATCTTCTGGAACTTTAAATTTCCATTCAATCCACTGTCCTGCATTTCTCCAATTATATCCTCCAATTATATTTAAGACCTTTCTCCTAAAATCATAGGGCTCATTCAAAGGATTAGATCTATCAGAGATAGGGTAAAGAGTAGGTTCTGATTTAGAATTTGCCTTTTCTCCTTGAATCTTTATAAAAACTCCCTTGGGAATAGGATAATTATTATCTAAGTATTCCCTTTTTAAAATTTCATAATTTCTAACTTCGGGCTTATTAAATATTTTTATGTAATCAATTACAAAAGGTTCTTTAATAGAGTTTAAGCGTAGAACATGTTTTCCTTTTTTAAAATAGAATAAAAATGGTTCATTATACAAACCTTCGGAATCCTCTATCAATTTTTCTTCCCATCTTGGATCTTCTATTTGAGCAGGTCGTAGTTCATTCCCTCTATTATCTTTAATAGGAGAGCCTGCATCTTTCCATATCCTTTCAAATCTTACAACCCTTGCTTCATTAAAGGGTCTCTTTCCATCAATGATTATCTCTCTCTCAATGCTAGAATTTTTTCCTTTTATGGGATAATATTTTATAGCTATATTATAAAATCCTTCTTCTTTTATTAAAAACTCCCATTCTACATATCCCCCATCACTAATATATAAAACAGGGTGACCATCATCGGTAAGATCAGTTCTTTTTTCCACAATGCAGTCTTTAAAAGATTTATAATTAACAGCAGGAATAAAGATAACATCCTTTGGCCTTTTAAGTTCTTTAAATTTTTTTAAATAGGCATCATAATTATTTTTTTTGCTTATAAATTCAAGAAACTCTGTTTGAGAAAAAAGAGGAGTTTTAAGATTAAAAATAATTAATATGATAATTCCTATATATTTTAATATTTTGTATATTCTTATTCTCATAATTTAAAAATTATTTTTTCCTGGCTCTCCTCTAAAAGAGGAGAACCAGGATTTTTTAAAATTCTTATTTAAGTCCTTCTAGTATGGCATCGATGGCAGATTGGAATTTAGGCTTTAAAGCCTTAATAGACTTTGCAGGATTAGCATAATCTATTTGATTTAAAAGATCCCAAAAACCAGGAATTCCAGAGATAGGATCTATTTGAGCTCTTGTAGCAGCATCTAATAATAGATCATAATTTTCCTTTCCTCCTACTTTTTCAATCTGACTCTTTACAATAGCTTCCTTTTCTTTATCTGTGGGCAATAGCATATAAAGAAGCCAAAGAGCAGCAAGTTCTGGATCCTTTGAGGAAGAAGCGATAGCCCATGCCCCATCATCTGCCATATCAGCACTCTTTTTCTTGCTATCAGGTCCCTTAGGGAATGGTACAATTCCTAATTTTTTGCCCAATGCCTGCCTCATAGAAGTTAACTCCCAAGGTCCCCAATAATCCATACAGGTAATTCCCTTTTGAAATCTTCCTTGAGGATCATTCCACCAATCTGCAGGTCTCATTTTATATTTTGCATCCATATCATAAATAGCTTGAAAGGCTCTATATGCTTTAGGATTATCCATGGCAAAGACTGGTTTGCCACCTATATATCTTACAACCTCTACATCATTGGTATAAAGGAAAGGTTGAACCACTGCCCAAGTAGCATAAGCCCATTGATCTATTTTCCCATCGCCATTAGTATCTTGAGTTAATTTTGAACCAAGAGAGAAAAAGGCATCCCAAGTCCATTTACCCTGTTTATAAAGTTCTAGAGGATCAGGAAGACCATTCATCTCAAATTTTTCCTTGTTATAGTAAAGAATATATGGAAAAACATTGTCATTATAAATATTTGTTACTGCATAAACTTGTCCTTTCCAAGTGAAAAATTTAATAGTACTATCCCTAAATCCTGCTGCATCCCATAAATTCTTATCTTTAAAATTAATATATTTGTTTAAAGGCAAAAGCATTTTTTTCATCATCCAAGTAGGTTTTTCTCCTGCACCAATATAAACCACATCTGCCCCACTACCTGAAAGAATTGCTGCACTAAGTTTAGGTCTATAATTTTCCCAAGTAGTATAAACTATTTGAACCTTTGCTCCTGTAATTCTTTCAAATTCTTCTCTAACTTGCTTTCCTGATCTTATTCCAGGAATACTGCTTTGTTCCTCCTCTGGCCAAAACTGCCACATGTAGATAGTCTTTCCTCTATATTTTTGAGTATCAATGTTAAGAGTGTAATTTCCGATCTTTACAGTATATATTCTTTGGCCAAAACCTGGAAGAATAGCAGTCAAAATAAAAAGAATTAGTAAGGAAAGAATAAATAAAGAGGATTTTTTCATTATAATCCCTCCTTTAAAATTTCTTTAATGTTAATTTTAATTATCTGGGAAAATTCTTTCTATTACAAAATTGACAAAAATTAAAATTATCTTGTTATATATAAAAAATTATCTTAAAAATCAAAATAAAAATATAATGAAGATAATTTGATAGTTTTAAAGAGTATCTATTTATAGATTTATAAAACAAAATTTAATTATTAATATTCTCCCAAGCTAAGACCTTTTCTATATTTTAAAGGAGTGATCTTCATATATGTTTTAAAAACTTTTATAAAATAACTAATATTATTAAAGCCACATTCAAAGGCAATATCAGAGATACTCATATCTGTATTTCTCAAAAATTCTGTAGCTTTTTCTACTCGAACTTTATTTATATACTCTATGGGACTCATATGCAAAAGATCTTTAAATATTCTGCAAAGATAAAATTTACTAATATTAGCCTTTTCACTAAGTTCTTCTAAAGTGATTGGCTTTTGATAATTTATATCGATATAAATCAAAACATCCTTTATTTTTTCAAGTTTTGAAATTAACTCTCCACTAAAGGAACTTTTAGTTATATATCTATTGAAAATCTCCCAGAAAATTTCATAGAGTAGAGCTTTAATGAGAAGTTCATATCCATAGGGTTTTACTTTAAATATTTCTATTATCTTATAAACATTCCTTTGTAGAATCTCATCATTAATAAAACTAGGAACTAAAAATTTTCCATCTCGCAAGGGAACAAAAAACTTATGCTTACAGGAATCTGGCTCTTCAGAGCAAAGAAGTCTTAAATCAAACACTATGGCATAAGCCATGGTTTTTTCTAATTCCTCTCCAGAATGTATGGAACCGCAATTTACAAAGAGAAATTGATTATCTGCTAATATAAATTCCTTTCCGTCAATGTAGAATTTTGCTCTTCCCTTTTCCAAATATAAAATCTCAAACTCATTGTGCCAATGAGGATTAAAGACTCCATTATTATATATAAATATGTTTTCATGAACAAAAAAAGGAAAATCAGGCTCTCCATGGGGAAGTAGCTCCCTTAATTGTTTTTTATCTTTATTCAATTTCTTCACCACCCTATGATCTTTCTTATAAAATATAAAATATTTTATTTATAATTTTATATCATACTTAGGAGATGAAATTATTACAGTTAATATTTTACACAGTTATTCTAATAGAGCCCATCTTGGAAGAAATATAACGGAACAGATCATGAAATACCCATTTTAGAACTTCCTGAAAAATTCTCAGAATGGAGTAATGAATTAGTAGTTGAAATTATTCATTCGAATCTTGATAATTATGTAAATGAAATTCTAAAAGAAAAATCCTAAACTGAATAGAATTGTAAGAAAACTATCAACTACCATACTTAAATATTTAGAGCCTCTTTCCGCTATAAGTAAAATTCTACCGTAGAAATGGACTTGGGAAAGTCAACGAGACTTCTTGCAGATATAGTTTTAAAACTTGAAAGAGAAGATAAAACAGGTAAAAGTTTTTCTTCCTCCTTTTTCCTTTACTTCTTTTGTACTCAAAGAAAAAAGAGAAAAATAAGTACTATTTCTTTCGCCTTAATTCCCATGGAACCTTCGATCTTTATGACAAGATTAACAAAATAGAACTTAAGAACAAGGGATTTCTTAAGGTAATAAACTTAAAAGGAGAAATTACTCTTCCAGAAGGGGCGGATGGAAATAAAAGAAGTGTTAATAAAATTTCCATGCCATTTTGCATATCTTACACACTATATAGAGACTTTCCAAAAGTAGATGTTTTTATAGAAATGGAAAATAAATCAAAAGATCATAGATAAGTACAAAGATTATGTAGAAGAGAACGTATCAAGATACTCCATGGAGTCTTTTGTAAGTCTTATAGGTCGAAAATCAAAAATAATGATAGAGGGAAAAATTCTCTTAAAATTACTCTATTTAGATGTATAGGATATTTATCCCGAGGAGATTTAAAGACAAGAAAAGAATTCGCAGGACCTTATATTCCTACTCCTAACGCTCAATGTCTTGGAAAATATAATTTTGAATATTCCTTTGTTTTACTAAATTCTAATAGTATATAAGAACTTCATGAAAAAACAAGAGATTATTTAATTTATCCCAAAGAAGAAGTTCAAACTATAAAATTAATCTTATCCCCGTAATTAAAGTAAGTATAAGAAATATCACACCAAATAGAGATAAGAATCTATGTAATTTTCTTATCTTAAATTTATTTTTTACTTTCATAAATTTATAAATAAGTCCCAAGAGTAAAATAATGCCTAACACTACAAAAAATGTGATTGCAAGATAAAAATGAGTAAAAGCTGGGTAAAGCCTATTCTCAATTATAAGATGAAAAAATCCAAGGATAAACAGTATATCTGTTATCATTCCTGTATATAAATGGATATTTAATCTTTTATCTCCTCTATCTAAAATCCCAATAATTGAGGTTATTAAATATAAAATACTTGCAAGAATCATAATCAAAAGGTGAATATATAAAAAACTTGACATGAGGATCCCCCTTCATTTTTATTTATTATAAAAGTTTTATTTCTATTATTTTAACACAAAATTATATAAAGAAAAGAAGTTTAAAATTTTTGTCTTTTCAATTTTATAAAAAGAACATAGAATTATATTATTAACTATTTGGGAGGCGTCCTATGGAAAAAAGAGAATTTAAAAATAAAGAATTTATTTCAATAATCGGTCTGGGAGGGGTAGCAGTAATGAATGAGGAACAAAAATTCGCAAATAAATTAGTTGCAGAACTTATTGATAGAGGAATAAACTATTTTGATGTGGCACCTTCCTATGGAAATGCGGAAGAAAGATTAGGACCTGCTTTAAGAGGAAAAAGAAAAAAAGTATTTCTTGCATGTAAAACAGGAGAAAGAACAAAAGAAGGTGCCTGGAAAGAACTTCATGAATCTTTAAAGAGATTAGAAACAGATTATTTTGATCTATATCAACTTCATGCAATGACTACAGAAGAAGATTTTGAAAAAGCAATGGGGCCTAACGGAGCCATGGAAGCTTTTCTAAAAGCAAAAGAGGAGGGAAAAATAAGATACATAGGTTTTTCTGCTCACTCTGTAGAGATAGCACTAAAGCTTTTAGATACCTTCAATTTTGATTCCATTTTGTTTCCTATAAATTGGGTGCTTTACTTCAATGAAAATTTTGGCCCTCAGGTAGTAAATAAAGCAAGAGAAAAAGGAACAACAGTTTTAGCTATAAAACCCTTTGCAAAAGAATTAATTCCTGAAGGAAAAGAAAGACCTTTTAATAAATGCTGGTATATTCCTGTCGATGATAAAGAATTAGCAGAATTAGCTTTAAGATTTACCTTATCCCAACCTGTAGCCTCTGCTATTCCTCCAGGAGAACATAAGTTTTTAATGTGGGCTCTAGAAATTGCTGAGAATTTCAAGCCAATAACAGAAGAAGAAATAAACTATTTAAAAGAAAAAGCAAAGGGATTAAATTCCATATTCAAATTAGCAGTTTAATATTTTTTTAACTTGATTATTTACTACCTATTTGATATTCTTTTTACTGAAAGGCAGGTGATAAGAATTTGGATTTCCTTTTAATACCAAAAAAGGAAGAAGAGATAGAGCCTGAACAAGATGTTATTATAATTGGGGGAGGACCAGCAGGTCTTACCGCAGGAATCTATACAGGTAGAGCTCGTTTAAAAACTCTCCTTATAGAGGAATCTCTAATAGGGGGACTTGCTGCATTAACTGCTGTTATTGAAAATTATCCTGGATTTCCCGAAGGAATCACAGGAAAAGAACTTTCTAAGCGTCTAGAAGAACAAGCGAAGAAATTTGGAACAAAAATTTTAGAAGCAAAGGTTTTAAAGTTATCCATTGAGGGATATTGGAAAATTGTAGAAACCACAAAAGGAATTTATAAAGCTCTTTCAATAATTATTTGTAGTGGAACAAAGCCCAAAAAATTAGGTGTTCCTGGAGAAAATGAGTTTTTGGGTAAAGGAGTTTCCTACTGTGCTATCTGCGATGGTGCCTTCTTTACAGGAAAAAAAGTTGCAGTTGTTGGAGGAGGAGATGCTGCAGTGGAAGAAGCTTTATATTTGTCAAGAATTGCAGAAGAAGTGATTATTATTCATAGAAGAGATGAATTAAGAGCAGAAAAAATTACCCAGGAAAAAGCCTTTGCCAATCCTAAAATTAAGTTCTTATGGAGCCATATAGTGAAAGCAATAGAAGGAGATAAAAAAGTAGAAAGATTAATATTAGAGGATCTAAAAACAAAAGAAGAAAAAATCTTACCTATAGATGGAGTTTTTATATACATTGGACTTTCTCCTCAAACGGAACTATATACTTCTCTCTTGAATTTAGATAATAACGGATTTATTATTACTGATGAGAATATGCAAACCTCTGTCCCTGGTATTTTTGCAGCAGGAGACATTAGGGTCAAACCCTTAAGACAAATTGTCACAGCTTTAGGCGATGGTGCCATTGCAGGCATCTCTGCCAGTAAATATATTGAAGAAATAAAATTTAAAGGAGGAATTAAAAATGGCATTACTAAAAGATGAAGATAGAAAATATCTGGAAAATCTTTTTAGAGAAAATCTAAAAGACAAGATAAAGATAATACTTTTTAGTGAAAGATCTGCAGGAAGTAAACTGTATGTTCCTGGAAGGATAGAATGTCCCTATTGTCAACAGACAAGAGAGATCTTAGAAGAAGTTGTTAGTCTCTCAGAGTTATTGGAATTGGAAGTCCATGATTTTCTTGCAGAAGAATCTTTAGCTAAAAAATATGGGGTAGATAAAATTCCTGCAATTTTATTCCAAAAAAATGATGAAGTACTTAATTTAAGATTTTTTGGAATCCCATCAGGATACGAATTCTCCACGTTAATAGAAGATATAATAGATATATCAAGAGGAGAGACCCATCTTTCTGAAAAAACTAAAAACTTCCTAAAAAGTTTAACAAAACCAGTACATATTCAAGTTTTCGTTACACCTACCTGTCCTTATTGTCCTAGAGCAGTGAGACTCGCCCACCAGATGGCAATGGAGAGTAAATTAGTCACTGCAGATATGATAGAATCAATTGAATTCCCTCATCTTGCTGAAAAATATCAAGTTTCTGGAGTACCTAAAAGTATAATAAACGAAAAAGTAGAAATAGAAGGGGCAGTTCCTGAAGATGTTTTTGTGGAATATATAAGATCCGCTATAAAATTCTAATCTAATTTTCCTAATAAATAGTCTCGAGCCTCACCTACAAGATATAAAGAACCGGTTATTAAGATAAGATCATTGGGTGAGGCTCTTTTATATACATCCTCAAAGGTAGACGGAAAATCCTTATAAAAATAAATTGGTTTACCTCTATCTTTTACATTTTCTCCTAAATCTTCAGGATTTCTAGTTCTAGAACTAGGAAGAGGTAAAAAATGAAAACTATATACTAAAGGTTCCAAAGTATTAAGAAAAGAATAAGAATCTTTATCTTTCATCATGCCACATATTAAAAATAATCTTTCAAATTTAACATAATCCTCTAAGGTTTCCCTTAAAGCTATAGCGGAAGAAATATTATGAGCTCCATCAAGAACCACTAAAGGTTCATTCTTTACTATTTCAAATCTTCCTGGCCAACTTACTGAGGAAAATCCCCTTCTTAAATCCTCCGAAGAGATTTCCCAGAAAAGGTTGAGGGATAAACTAGCATAACAACATACTGCATTTACAAGTTGATGAGCTCCTAGAAGAGGTATACTGAAAATCTCTTCCTTTTCCTTTCCAGAAATCACAAAAATTTGTTCTTTAAGATTAGAAGCTATTTTTTTCCAACTATATATATCATCTACTTTAAAGTATGGAGCCTTTTTATTGATTGCAACCTCTTTGATTACCTCCCATGCAGAAGGATCCTGAGGAGAACAAACTAATGGCACCTTTTCTTTTATAATTCCTGCTTTTTCCCGGGCAATTTCAGATAAGGTATTTCCAAGAATATGCATATGATCGAAACCAATAGGAGTAATAATGGAAACCATAGGAATAATTGTATTTGTAGCATCCAGTCTACCCCCAAGACCCACCTCAATTACTACAAAATCCAATTTTTTCTTGTAAAAATACAGAAAAGCAATAGCAGTTAAAACCTCAAAAAAGGTAGGTGGTCCATAAACAGGATGTTCTTTTGCTTTTTCTATATAAGGTTTTGCATCTTCAATAAGCTCCACAAATTCTTCTTTACTTATCAAGCCATCATGGGTAGATATTCTTTCTCTTATAGTTTGAAGATGAGGAGAAATAAATAATCCCACCTTATATCCCTTAGATTTCAAGACAGAGAAAATCATAGCGGATGTAGATCCCTTTCCTTTAGTACCAGCTATATGAAAAGCTTTAAGAAATCTATGGGGATTTCCCATTATATTTAATAAATGATTCATTCTTTCAAGATAAAATTTTTTTTCTCCATAGGTTATCTGATCTAAGTGTCTTTCATAATTTATAAAACTATATAAATAATTTACCGCTTCCTTATATTCCATAGGTTCACTCCCTAATTATTTTTTTCTTTGGAATTTTATCTCAAAAAATATTTTTGGACAAATGAAAATTTTTTTAAAAGGTGGTAAAATATAATTGAAAAAATTCTCAAGGAGGAGTTTTAAAAAATGGAAGAAATAAAGGTACCTATTGGAGTATCCGCAAGACACATTCACTTATCTTTAGAAGATAAAGAAAGACTCTTTGGGCCAGGATATAAACTTACCCCAAGAAATCCTTTATCCCAAAAGGGTCAATTCGCCTGCGAGGAAGAGGTGGAAGTTCTTGGTCCTAAAGGAAGAAGTTTAAAATTTAGAATCTTAGGACCAGAAAGAAAATCAACCCAAATAGAATTATCTCTAACTGATGCTATTTTTCTTGGTTTACAACCTCCTGTAAGAGATTCAGGAGATATTGAAGGATCTCCAGGAGCTAAAATAATAGGACCAAAGGGAATAATAGAAATTGAAAAAGGTGTAATTATTCCCTGGAGACATATTCATACTCCAACTCCCATAGCAGAAAAATTGGGACTTTATGATAAACAGTTGGTTAAGGTAAGATTAGGAACCATTAGAGCTGTAGTTTTTGAGAATGTTCTTATAAGGGTAAGGGATGATTTTACCTGGGAACTACATCTTGATACCGATGAAGCTAATGCAGCAATGGTAAAAACAGGAGATATTGCCACATTAATATTAGAAGAGGTAAGAGAAAAGGTAAAATTATAATTTTTTCAGGGGGAGAAAAAACTCCCCCTTATTTAATATTTAAATCGATTCTTCCACCAGCACCCCAAAATTTTGTAATTATAAACTCTAATCCCTCTTCTTTTCTTTCTGAAAGCCATAGTTTACCATAAATGTTAGCAAGTTTTATAAAATCAGAAACTTTTAACTCTCCTTTTAATTTACTTATTCCCACTTTTAACATTTCTCTTATAAAACATAAATCTTCAGGAAGATTTATAGGAAATACCTCTTCCAAAAGCTTTTCATATTTTTTCAATAGTTCCTCTTTATTGGTTAAATCTCCTAATATTTTAGAATAATAATCCATCCAGAAATCTCCTGTGGGTTCTCTTTTCTGATAGTCTTTTCCTATTACTTCTGTAAAATATCTAAATAGAAAATCTCCTAAAACAACCCGTTTTATAGTTTCTGAAAAGAAAGTCTCCCCAAAGACTTTTCTTACTCTAACAATTTCCTCCCCTTCTTTCGATAATGCCATCCATTTTTCTTCCCATTCTCCATTTCCTTCTGCGATTTCCATTCCTGCAAGAATAAGAGGATCCAAAAAAGAAAAAAGACATTCTGAACCATCGTCTCCCCACGCAGTAATTAAAAAACCAGGAAGTTTTTCTTTTTTAGCAGAAGTCAAGAAGTTCCTAAGATTTCCAAGAGCAATATCAAAATTAGGATAAAATCTTAGCCAGTTAGAAAGACCAGGACACGCTAATTCCTTTTTCTTTCTCTCCCCAAACATATTTATCTTATTTTCAAAATGCTCATAGGAAAGATCTGTATAATCCCAATTAGCAATAACCACATCATCCCAAATATCACTTTCTAATACAATTTTCCACCTCTCCTTCTCCTCTTCTCTAAGATACATGCCCGTTAACATATCTCCCCATACTACAGGAATTTTTCCTTTATCCTTTACCATATTTATCATGTTTCTATGATGCATCTCAAAAAGAAAAGGACCATTAAAAGTTCCTGTTTTATCTAAGCTTCTTCCCCTTCCCAAGGCCCAGGTCTCATCTCCACCAATATGTATATATTTTGAAGGGAAAAATTCCAAAACCTCAGAAAGAAGGTCATAAGTGAATTCTCTTGCAGATTCATTGGACACATCTAAGCATCCCTCTTGAGGTCTATGCCATTCACTAAATTTTGTAAAATCAGGTAAAGAAAGAATATGTTCCATATGGCCACAAAGCTCTAAAGAAGGAAAAACCTCAATTCCTAAATTTTTGCCAAAATCTATGATTTCTTTTAATTCTTCCTCTTTTAATCTTCCTCGAAGAATCCCAATCTGGGGATATTTTCTCCAAGGAAAAAGATCCTCAAAATATATAGCAAAATAATTGTATTTTAGAAGGAAAAGCCATTTTAGAATCTTTTTGAAAGTATCAAGATTAGGGACTCCGCCCCTTGCAATATCCAAATGATATCCTCTAAAGGAAAAGGAAAATTCTTCTTCTATAATTACCTCAGGAAGCATCTTTTTATTTTGTATTAAAAGTTGAATAATTGTTGCATAACATATTTTCTCATCCCCCCAAATATAGATTATTTTATCCTTTATCTCTAGTCCCGTTCCTTCCTTTTCTAATTTATTTATTCTCCATGTCCCTTTAGGAATACTAAATTCTTTAGAAAGAAATTGGGGAAAATTCTCAAATCCATCAAAGGGAAACCATTTTCCTCTAAATTCCAATCTTTTAGGTTCGGGAACAATATAAATTCTTCCTTCCATATTATTTCCTCCTATTTTGATTTTTTAAAACTCAAGAATATATAAATGAAAACATCTTTTAAAATTAGGAGGAAGATTATGAGCAATTATTGCTCTTATTTTTTCAATGCAGAATAATACATCCATAACCATATATTTTGGTCCCTGACAGTTCCAAGGACCTACTGCCTTGATCTTATTAATATCCTTCTCCCTTGGGATCCTTTTAAGTATGATTTCTGTGATCCCTACATTGATAAAAAATAAATTTACCATTTCAAAGCAACAAAAGAAAATAGAAGAACTTGAAAGGAAAATATCTGAAGGGAGAGAAAACGTAAAGTCCTAACATTATTTAAGCCTCTTTTCAAATTTTTCTATATCTACCTGAGAACCTTTTAGTATAATTTTCTCAGGATTTTTTATTCCTATTCCTACTTCTACTGCTCTTTTTATCTGAGGATGATCCCACATATTTTTATCCTGAATCTCAGGAGTTGTTCCAAGAATCTTCAGAAGGGAAAGACCTACTATATCACATGCAATCCTATCAGGAGATGCAATAATCATCATAGGTTCCCTTACCTCTCCCTTTGCAGGTCCTCCTCTAACGAATACTCTACTGGCATCTAATATATTTAATGCAGGATTAAAGGCAAGATTTAATTCTGCAATCATCTCCTTTATATATCTTGACCCATGCATTATCATCCTATCTTGTCTATGAATTAATCCAACAAAGTTTTTTAATGACATAGTAAAATCTGTAATAGAATGAGTTTTAACTACAGCTACATTAATAATATGATCTACTTCTTTTACTATTTTGGGGATTCTAAATCCATTACTCCAATATTTTGCCTTCTCAGGTTTTACCCATATCCATTCCATATTATCTAAAGCATATAATTCTACCCCTAATTTTTTAGCTACTTGTGCAATTCCAACTCTTTCCATGTTTCTCATAGTATTAGGCCAAGGAATCCCTGAACAATCCGCGACAATAATCCTTTTCGCTCCCCTTTCTTTTACCATTAAGATTACTTCTTCTAAAACTTGAGGGTTTGTTGTTCCTGGATAGGGATCATCGGAGTTTACATTTGGTTTTATAAGGACTGTATCCCCGGGATTTATAAAATTAAGCCCTCCAACCATATAAACTGAAGTTCTTACTGACTGCTTTATATCCCTTTCCTTTGCAATACCAACAGGAACAACCTCTGAGATTTTTTGGTTTTCTATTTCTTTAGTCTCCATTGATAGATTTTGAACAATTCTATTAAGATCAAGGTTGTTGACTTTATCAAACTTTACAAAATTTTTTTCTATTTTTGAGAAACTCTGAGAAATTAAGAAGGCGATCCCTAAACCTAAGTTAAAAATTTTTTCCTTTTTCATGGAAATCCCTCCAATATGAATTTATTTATTCGCCCATCTTTCCTTAAGAAATAAAGCAGAAGCTTTAGGCTGTCTCTGTCTTGTAAATACTCCCTTCTTATTTCCCAAAACCCTTATTACATGCTGTTTTGTAGCAAAATCAGCAAAATTCCAAACATGTTCTCCAATTACAAAGGATAATTTATCAAGAACCTCTCCATATTTTTTTAGAAATTCCACCTGAAATTCTTCAGTAAACATTACTGGTGGATCCTGATGAAATCCTGCAATGGTATCCGCACCAAACTCAGAGAGTAAAATGGGCTTTTTATATAACTCATACCATGTTCTTAACTCTCTCTCTAGTTGAAATCCTATCAATTCCAAATGTCCCATATCAGTATACCAAGCATAATATCTGTTTACACTGATAATATCCACATACTTTGCAGTCTTTGTTTCTAAAGGACCTGAACTTTCTACAATGGTAATGGGTCGTGTAGGATCTAATCTTCTTACCTCTTCTATTATCCTTTTAAAATATTCTTCAGCTTCTTCTTCATAATCTGCAGGTTCATTTGCCACACTCCACATGATTACACAAGGATGGTTCTTATCTCTATTTATCATTTCCTTCATTACCTGAATATGATATTGTAATGTTTTTTCATTAATTCTCTCTTCACAAAAGACCTTTTTTTGACGATTAAAGAAATTCATCCCCACTCCAGGAGCTTCATCTATTACCAGTATTCCATATTGATCAGCAAGATCCAATATTTCTTCTGCATAGGGATAATGAGATGTCCTAAAGGAGTTTGCATTTATCCATTTTAATAAGTTAAAATCTTTAACCGCTATCACAGGATCATATCCTTTTCCTCGAATATCACTATCTTCGTGCTTTCCAAATCCCTTAAGATATATGGTCTTTCCATTTAGAAGTAACTTATCTTCTTTTACTTCAATAGTTCTTATACCAATATTTAAAGAGTATGAATCTTCTAATTCTTCACCATTATAGGTATCAACTTTTAAGGTATAAAGATAGGGATTCTCAGGACTCCAAAATTCACAATTTTTTATAATCAATTTTCCTTTTTCTCCCTTTTCCCTACCTATTTCCTTTCCATTCTTATCAAAAACTATTACCTCTACTCTTTCTTTTTCTCCCTCTATTTTTACCTCATAATTAATCTCTCCATCTTCTCCATTTATATTCGTTACAACTTTAATATCAGATATGTAATTCTTTGGAGTAGTGTAAAGAAATACAGGTCTGTGAATGCCTGAATAATTATAAAAATCAAAATAATATTCTTGAGTTTTATATCCTTCAGGATGCATAGGATCTTTATACTCTATAATTTCACCTGGAGGAAGAGAATTCCAATCAAGGATATTATTTACTGCTATAACCACTCTATTTTCCTTCCCAAATTCTACAAATGGAGTGATCTCTCCCTCAAAGGGTAAAAATCCTCCTTTATGTTCCACGATCTTTTCTCCATTTACCCATAAAATAGCATAATGGGAAGCGCTTCCAACTCTTATAAATACTCTTTTATCTTTCCAAGATAAGGGAACAAAAAATTTCCTCTCATACCAAACATATCCTATATGATCTCTTATGGATATATCTTGAGTTATATCATTATAACTTGATGGAACAGGCATTAATATAGCATTTTCTAAGGGTTTCTTATACCATTCCTCTATTAACCCCTTATTTTCTTTATCAACCTTAAATCGCCAGATTCCTGAAAGATCCTTAACCTCTCTTCTTTCGCTTTCCCGAGGATATAACATTTAAAAATATCCTCCTTCCAAAAATCTGGTATTATTGATAATATTATGGAATATAAATTAATAAAAATCAAAGGAAATAGTAGGAGAGATAAATGAGAGAAAAAGAAAGGGCATATATATTGCTACTTATTGGTATTCTTGCTATGTCTACAGCTTCATTATTTATAAGATTAGCTCAAGCTCCATCTTTAATTGTTGCTACTTATAGATTAATCTTCTCTTCTCTGATTTTGTTAATTATATACAGAAAAAAGATTAAAATAGAGAAAAATATATTACCTTTCTTAATAATTTCTGGAATCTCCCTTGGCATTCATTTCTATACCTGGATTTCATCGGTATATTTAACTTCTGTGGCCAACGCAGTAGTACTTGTAAATACAAATCCTTTATTTATTATCTTGTTTACAATTCTCTTTGATAAAAAAAGGCCTCCCCTTTATTATTTTCTCTCCTTATTCTTTGTCCTTCTTGGAATGTTCCTTATTACCAGCAAAAGTTTAGAGTTTAAATTGGGATTAGGAGAAATCTTTGCAATTATTGGAGGGTTCTCCGTAGCAGTTTATCTTTATATAGGTCAAAAATTATCTAATAAAATATCTTTGATAAGTTATATATCCTCGGTTTATAGTTTTTCTGCTATCTTTCTATTCATTATATCCCTATTTGCTCCCTATCCTTTATTTGGTTATTCCTTAAAGAACTATATTTATTTCTTACTTTTAGCTCTTATTCCTCAGCTTATTGGACATTCTTCTGCTAACTATGCCTTAAGAATTCTTCCTGCAAGCTCTGTAGCTCTTATAATACTGGGAGAAAATGTGTTTGCAACAATTTTTGCATATATATTTTTAAAGGAATCTATCTCTTTAAATCAGGCATTAGGAATGATAATTATTACCTTAGCCATAATGTATAATTCTATAAAGGAAAGAATAGAGGAAAGAAGACAATGACAAGATTTTTTCTTGCTCTTTTTCTAGGAAGGATAGTTTATTATATTATGAGAATTCTTTCTCAGGATGCTACCACATTACCAGGGAAAATTGCTCTAATTATAGATCCTCGTTTTATAAAAAAAATATCAAAAAGGATTAAAAATATTATCCTTGTTACGGGAACTAATGGAAAAACTACAACTAATAATCTTATCTTTTTTTTATTAAAAAATAAAGGATATAAAGTTTTAGGAAATCTTGAAGGTGCTAATTTAAAAAGTGGAATTGCTACATGTTATATAAAAAATCCCAAAACTTTTGATTTTGGAACCTTTGAGATTGACGAAGGTATCTTTCCTAAAATCCTTGAAGATTTAAATCCTAATATTGTTGTAATTACAAATTTTTTTAGGGATCAATTGGATAGATATGGAGAGATTGATATAACAGTAAATAGGATTTTTAAAGCTTTAGAGGGAAAAAGGGAAATAAAACTGGTATTGAATGGGGATGATCCCTTTGTAGCAAGATTTCAAGATCTACCTTTAGAAAAAATATTTTATGGAATAAAAGAAAAAGTTGGAAGTAAAGATTCTGATATAAAGGAAAGTATCTATTGTCCAAAATGTGGTGAAAAACTTAATTATGATTATTTTAACTATGCTCAACTGGGAAAATACTCTTGCTCCTGTGGTTTTAAAAATCCAGAATATGAATTTTATATTAAAAAAGTTAACATCACTAACTCTTGGAGTTTCTCTATTATAGAACAAAAGAAAGAAATTTCTTTATCTTTTAAATATCCAGGAATTTACAATCTTTATAATGCTCTTGCAGGATATACTGTTGGAAGAATATTAGGACTTTCTTCTGAATATCTTAAGGAAACTATATCAAGTTTTTCCTTCTTTTTAGGAAGATTTGAAAAATTTATATATAAAGGTATGGAAAAAATTCTTATTCTTGTTAAAAATCCTACAGGATATAATCAAGTTCTTGATACTATAAAATCAGATCCCTCGGAAAAGATTTTGGTTTTAATTTTAAATGATAATATTGCAGATGGAAGAGATGTATCCTGGATTTGGGATGTAGATTTTGAAAGATTAAAAGAGGAAGAGAGTATAAGAGAAATTTATTGTTCAGGAAAAAGAGGAGAAGACTTAGTTGTAAGATTGAAATATGCAGAAATTCCCTTAGAGAAAATTAAATTGGTTAAAAGTTTAAGAAAAGCTATAAACCTTTCTCTTTCTTTCCCCTATAAGGTTTATATTCTTCCTACCTATACTGCCCTTTTTAAATGCCGAAAATTATTATTGAGGGTTAAAAATGGAGCTTAAATTATTTTATATGTATCCAGATCTTTTAAATTTATATGGAGACAGAGGAAATATAATAATAATTGAAAGAAGAGCGAAATGGAGAAAGATATTTGTAGAAATAAAGGAGTTCACAAAGGATAAAGAAGAGAACTTAGAAGAAGCGGATATAATCTTTTTAGGAGGGGGTTCAGATAGAGAACAAGAGATCCTATATTCTCACTTTTACAAGTTTAAGGACATTATTAAAGATCTTATAGAAGATGGAGTACCTCTTCTTGCAGTATGTGGAGGATATCAACTTTTAGGAGAATATTATTTAGATGCCCAGGGAAGAAAAATAGAAGGGCTTTCCATATTAAAATTTTATACGCGAGCAGAAAGAGGAAGACTAATTGGGAATATATTAATTGAGACAGATCTTCCCATAGACCCAAAAACCTTAGTAGGCTTTGAAAATCATGGAGGAAGAACTTATCATAATTACAAACCCTTAGGAAGGGTAATAAAGGGTTATGGAAATAATGGAAAGGATGGATATGAAGGGCTTGTTTATAAAAACTGTATAGGTACTTATCTTCATGGTCCTATCCTTTCCAAAAATCCTCATCTTGCAGATTTTATAATAAAATCTGCCTTAGAAAGAAAATACAAGAGAGAAGTTTTTCTTCCGCCTCTTTCCGATAAAGAAGAATTTCTTGCCCATAGGAATATAATAAAAAAGCTAAAGTGAATGCTATAATTTATAAGAATGAGGTGAGCTATGGATCTTATAGAAAAAATTGAAAAACTAAAAAAAGAGAGAAATGCTATCATATTAGCTCATAATTATCAGCTTCCTGAGATTCAAGATATTGCAGACTTTGTAGGAGACTCTTTAGAACTTTCCCGTATCGCAAAGAAAGTAGAAGAAAAAGTTATTATTTTTTGTGGAGTCCATTTTATGGCAGAAACTGCAAGTATCTTAGCACCAGAAAAGAAAGTGCTTTTGCCTGATTTAAATGCGGGATGTCCCCTAGCAAATATGATAACTGCAGAAGATGTAAGAAGACTAAAAAAAGAATTTCCTAATGCACTGGTGGTGGCATATATTAATACATCCGCGGAAGTTAAAGCAGAGAGCGATTATTGTTGCACTTCTGCTAATGCAATAAATGTGGTAGAAAAGGTTCCTTCTGAGGAAATTATATTTATTCCCGATAGAAATCTAGGTTATTACGTAAGTAAAAATACAAAGAAAAAGATGTACATATGGAATGGATTTTGTCCTACTCACCAAAGAATTCTTCCCCAAGATATTGAAAGGCTAAAAAAGGAGCATCCCAATGCAAAAGTAGTAGTTCACCCCGAATGTAGAAAAGAAGTACTAGAGCTTTCTGATAAAATTGCTAGCACCAGTGGGATTATAAGATTTGTAAAAGAGGATGAGGGAAAGGAATATATAATAGGAACAGAGATGGGAATTCTCCATAGACTGAGAAAGGAATGCCCTGATAAGATATTTTATCCTGCATCTTATCTTTCCGTTTGTCCCAACATGAAGAAAATTACTTTGGAAAAGGTTTTATGGGCTTTAGAGGATTTAGAGCCCGAAGTAAAAGTTAAAGAACCTATAAGATCAAGAGCGTTAAAGGCTATTGAGAATATGCTTAATTTATGAGGGAATATTTTTTTGATATTATCATAGTAGGAAGTGGAATTGCAGGTCTTGCATCTGCTTTTTATTCTCCTGAGAATTATAAAGTTGCTCTTTTTACAAAGGAGAGATTAGAAGAAAGTAGCACCTATTATGCTCAAGGGGGAATTGCTGTTGCCCTAAATAAAGATGACTCTCCCCTACTCCATTTCGAAGATACTCTAAAAGTAGGAGCAGATTTTAATGAGGAAAATATAGTAAAGATAGTTGTTGAAGAAGGAATAGAAAGAATAAAGGATTTAATTGAAATTGGAGTAAACTTTGATCGAAGTAATGGACTTGAATTTACACGAGAAGCAGGACATAGTAGAAGAAGAATCCTTCATGCCCATGGAGATTCCACAGGTCTTGAAATAGCAAAAACTCTAATTTCAATAATCAAAAATAAAAAAAATATATCCATTTTTGAAAATTATTTCCTTGTGGATCTAATAAAAGAAGAAGAAAAAATAGTTGGAGGTATTTTTCTGAATGAAAAAGGAGAGTTAGAGGTAATTTATAGTAAATATACCATTCTTGCAACAGGAGGAGCAGGACAAGTTTATCTTTATACAACAAATCCTAAAACAATTACAGGAGATGGTTTAGCAATTGCCTATAGAGCAGGAGCAAGATTAATGGACATGGAATTTTTTCAATTTCATCCCACCGCATTAAAGATAGATCTTCCTCAAAGATTTTTAATTTCCGAGGCAGTAAGAGGTGAGGGAGGAATCCTAAGGAATTATTATGGTGAAAGGTTCATGTTAAATTATCATCCCCAAGGAGAATTGGCAGGAAGGGACATAGTAACTAGAGCTATATACTTAGAGATGTTAGAGACAGAAAGGGATATATATTTGGATTTTAGACCCATTGGAGAAAGAAAAATTAAAAAAAGATTTCCTAATATTTTAAAGATATGTAAAGAATATGGATTTGATATTTTAAAGGAACCTGTACCTGTGGAACCTGTAGCCCATTACTTTATGGGAGGAATAGAGACCGATGAATTGGGAAGAACAAGCATAAAAAATCTATATGCCTGTGGAGAGATAGCCTGTACAGGTCTTCACGGAGCTAATAGATTAGCTAGCAATTCCCTTTTAGAAGGATTAGTCTTTGGAAAAAGATGTATCTTAGGTATTCTTAACGATAATTCTTCTCCGTCTCTTGATCCTTTAAAATTAAAACTAGAAATACAGGAGAAAAAACCTTCCTTTAATAAATTGGAACTCAAAAAATTAATGTGGGAGAATGTAGGGATTTTAAGGGAAGGAAAAAAGTTAGAATTTGCCTTAAGAACATTAGAAAAATGGATAGAGGAAGTTGACTTTTTCTATCCCGATAGAGAATTTTTAGAATTAAAAAATATGACCACTGTAGGTTATTTGATGGCTAAATCTGCCCTTTTAAGAGAAGAAAGTAGAGGAGCTCATTTTAGAGTAGACTTTCCTACTATGAGGGACACATGGAGAAAACATATAGTTTTAGAAAAGGATAAAGAGGTGATATATCGTGATGTCAATTCCCCACCATCTTTTAAGAAAAATCGTTGAAGAAGCCTTAGAAGAGGATATAGGATTTGGTGATATAACAACAGAAAGTATTGTCCCTAATAATCTTTATGCAAAAGCTTTAATCATTGGAAAAGAAGAAGGTATTATTGCAGGAATTCCTATTGCAGAAGAAGTTTTTAAATATTTAGATCCATCAATAAATTTTTCCCCAAAAGTTTTAGAAGGAGAAAGAATAGAAGAGAATAAAATCATTGTAGAAATTTATGGAAAGGCAAAAGCAATTCTTACTGGAGAAAGAACCGCCTTAAATTTTCTTCAAAGATTATCAGGAATAGCCACCTTTACTAATTATTGTGTTTCCATAGCAAAACCTTATGGTGTCAAAATCTTAGATACAAGAAAAACTACACCTCTTCTTAGAATATTAGAAAAATATGCAGTAAAAATAGGGGGAGGAGAAAATCATAGATTTGCTTTATATGATATGGTTTTAATAAAGGATAATCATATAAAAATTGCAGGAAGTATAACGGAAGCCATAAAAAGGGTAAGAGAAAGAGTTTCCCCCTTTTATAAGATAGAGGTAGAGACAGAAAACTTGGAGCAGGTTGAAGAAGCCTTAGAAAATAAAGTAGACATTATCATGTTAGATAATATGGATATAGAGACTATTAAAAAAGCAGTAGAAATAATTAAGGGAAGAGCATTAATTGAGGTATCGGGAAATATAAAACCAGAGGATATTAAAAATATTGCCCCATTAGGGATAAACTTTATCTCCATGGGTAAATTAACCCATTCTGTAAAAAGTTTGGACCTTAGTCTAGAAGTTATTAAGGTTGAATAATGGGAAAAAGAAAAATTGCATTAAGCTGGCCCGAAGGAAATCTTAATTATAAAAAAGCTTTAGAGAAACTTGATATTCCCTATATAGTGCTTTCACCAGAGGAAGAAATAAACTTTAGATAAATAAGAAAAGGGACCAATGGGAATTTAATCTGATAAAGGAGACCTTTAAAGGATACTAATCTTTATAAAATCTTAGGAAAAGAGGAAATAATGGTAAATAGTAACCATCATCAAGCAATAAAAAGGCTTGGCAAAAATCTAAAAGTATCTGCAAAATTTATAGATAATGGACTTGAAATTATAGAAGGTATAGAGCACGAAAATTATCCCTGAAAGATTAAATTGCGAAGAATCATATCTCACTTTTTAATCTCTCTTGACAACTTTGATATAAAGTATAAACTATATATGGTTTAGCACTCTCAGGGTGAGAGTGCTAAAATTTGGAAAATGAGGTGGAATTATGGAAGAAAAAGAAATCTTGGAAAAGGAAGAAACAAAAGAGGTTGAACTTAAAAGGGAAGAAGCAAAACCTGAAACCTTAGTAGATGACTGGGAAATAAAATATATAAGGCTTCAGGCTGAGTTTGAAAATTTTCGACAAAGGTTAAGAAAAGAAAAAGAAGAATGGCAAGAAATTGCCAATGCTCGTTTATTAAGAGAAATTGTGAATATTATGGATAATTTTTCCTTGGCTTTGGAAACTATGAAACATTCAAGGAAAAAAGATGCTATTATAGAAGGGGTTAATATGATTTATAAACAATTTGAAAACCTCCTTCAGAATGAGGGGGTGGTAAAGATGGAAACAATAGGAAAACCTTTTGATCCAGCCTTACATGAGGCAGTGGGGCTGGAAGAAATTGAAGATGGTGAGGAAAACTTAGTAGTAAGAGAGATTTCTCCTGGATATTTCTTTAAGAATAAAATTTTAAGACCTGCTAAGGTGATTGTATCTAAAAAAATAGAAAGAAAGGAGGTAGAGAATAATGGCAAAGATTGTAGGAATTGATCTCGGAACAACAAATTCCCTTATTGCATATCTTGAGGGAGGAAGACCTGTAATAATACCCAATGCAGAGGGAAGTAGACTAACTCCATCAGTGGTTGCTTTTACAAAGGATGGACAGCTTCTTGTAGGAGAGCCTGCAAAGAGACAGGCAATAGTTAATGCGGAAAGAACTATAAGATCTATTAAGAGACATATGGGAACAAATTACAAAGTAAAAATAGATAATAAGGAATATACTCCTCAAGAGATTTCCGCAATGATCTTAAGAAAGTTAAAAAATGATGCGGAAGCATACTTAGGAGAAAAAATTGAGAAGGCAGTAATTACTGTTCCTGCATATTTCTCTGATGCCCAAAGACAGGCTACAAAGGATGCAGGAGCCATCGCAGGATTAGAAGTGGTAAGAATAATAAATGAGCCTACAGCTGCTGCTCTTGCCTATGGTCTTGATAAGGAAGGACATCAAAAGATTTTAGTTTTTGACCTTGGTGGTGGTACCTTTGATGTATCCATCTTAGAAATTGGAGATGGAGTATTTGAGGTTATAGCAACCTCTGGAAATAACAGGCTTGGTGGTGATGACTTTGATGAAAGAATTGTAAACTATCTTGTAGAAATATTCTTAGAAGAGCATGGAATTAATCTAAAAGAAGATAGAACTGCTTTACAAAGGCTATTCGAGGCAGCAGAAAAAGCAAAGATAGAATTATCTTCTAAATTGTCTACAGAGATCAATCTTCCCTTTATAGCCATGAAGGGAAATACCCCATTACATCTTTCCTATACATTAACGAGAGCAAAATTTGAAGAGCTAACCTATGATCTTGTTGAAAAAACAAAGGAGCCAACAGAAAGGGCATTGTCCGATGCGGGACTTTCTCCATCCCAGATAGATAAAATTATCCTTGTGGGTGGAGCAACAAGAATGCCCTGCATACAAGAATGGATCAAGAAGCATTTTGGAAAGGAACCTCAAAGGAATGTGAATCCTGATGAGGCAGTAGCTCTTGGTGCAGCAATACAAGCAGGAGTAATTGGTGGAGAAATAAGAGATATTGTTCTTGTCGATGTAACTCCTCTTTCCCTTGGAATTGAAACCCTTGGTGGAGTATTTACAAAGATTATTGAAAGAAATACTCCCATCCCTGTATCAAAGAGCCAAATCTTCACAACTGCTACAGATTACCAAACCAGTGTGGAAATTCACGTATTACAAGGAGAAAGAGCTTTAGCAAAGGATAATATTACTCTTGGAAGATTTATTCTTGATGGAATTCCTCCAGCACCAAGGGGAGTACCTCAGATTGAGGTTACCTTTGATATAGATGTGAACGGGATCGTGCATGTTTCTGCAAAGGATAAAGCTACAGGAAAAGAGCAAAGAATAACAATATCTAATGCCATAAGACTTTCCGAGGCAGAGATTAAAAGAATGACTGAAGAAGCAAAGAGATTTGAGGAAGAAGATAAAAAGAGAAGAGAAGAGATCGAAACAAAGAATCAGGCGGAGCATCTTATTTACACCGCAAGAAAAACCATAAAAGATTATGGAGATAAGGTAAGTAAAGATTTGGTTCAAAAAGTAGAAGATAAAATAAAGAATTTAGAAGAGTTAATCAAACCAGAAAGAATAAATGTAGAAAATGTACGAAAGGGAATGGAAGAACTAACTCAAGCATTAGGAGAAATAGGACAAGTAATGTATCAGAGTGCAGGAACATCTACAAATCCAGGTCAAGGATCCTCTGAAAATCCAGGCGGAAAGACTATAGACGGAGAATACAAGGTGAACTAAAATGCCTACCAAGAAAGATTATTATGAAATCCTGGGTGTGCCAAGAAACGCCACCCAGGATGAAATAAAACAAGCCTATAGAAAACTGGTAAGACAGTATCACCCTGACTTAAATAAGGATCCCTCCGCCCATGAAAAATTTAAAGAAATTAATGAAGCATATGAGGTACTTTCTGATCCCCAGAAAAGAGCTCAATATGACCAGTTTGGTCATGTAGGAGACTTTGCAGGATATGAAGATTTTCAAAGAAACTGGCAGGGTGGTGGTTTCGACTTTGGAAGAACTTTTGAAGATATTTTTGAGGACTTTTTTGGAGATAGTATCTTTTCTGATCTTTTTGGAAGAAGGGAAAGACAAAGAGCTACTCCTAGGAAAGGTGCGGATCTAAGATACGATTTAACTGTTACCTTAGAAGATGTAGTCTTTGGTACAACAAAGGAAATTTTTGTAACTAGAACAGAGGTTTGTGGAACCTGTAAAGGATCGGGTATTGCTCCTGGAACATCTCCAATAAATTGTGATATGTGTAGAGGAACAGGACAGATAAGAGATACAAGAAGAACACCCTTTGGACAATTTGTTCAGATAACCACTTGTCCTAAATGTCATGGGACAGGAAAAATTATAACTAATCCTTGTCCTTCCTGCCATGGGACAGGTAAAGTAAAAGCAAGAAGAAGAATTGAGGTGAAAATCCCTCAAGGGGTAGATGAAGGACATGTAATAAGACTTGCAAGGGAAGGAGAACCAGGAGAAAATGGTGGTCCCAATGGAGATCTATATATTTATATCCATATTCAGCCCCATAAATACTTTAAAAGAGAAGGACAGGATCTATACTTAGATTTCCCTATTGATTTCCTCACTGCAATCCTTGGAGGAGAGGTAGAGATACCTACCATAGAAGGAAAGGAAAAGGTGTTTATAAAGCCAGGAACTCAAAGTGACGAGATAATAACATTAAAAGGAAAAGGAGTTCCATATTTAGAAGGAAAAAGAAGAGGAGATCAAAAGGTAAGAATTTTAATCTCGGTCCCTCAAAATCTGACCCAAAGAGAAAGAGAACTTCTTCTTGAGCTTGCAAAATTAAGAGGATTTAATGTTGAAAATAACAAAGGATTTTTTGAGGAGATAAAGAAAACCTTTAAGAAAGGATAGGAAGAAATTAAATAATTGTGAATCCAAATTTTTCAGGATTTTCTAATAGCTCTTTTATATACTTCAAAAATTCTTCAAAATCTCCTAAATTATTTTGGATAATATTATAAAGTTCTTCTAATGATACCTCTGAATAAAAATGGATTAATCTATTCCTATATCCTGCCATTTTTACAAGTTTTTCCTTTGCAAAATCCTCAGGGATAATATTTTCTTTTGCAAGGGCAAGAGCTATATCCTTATAAGTTGATATTCTTATTCCAGGTATTCTTGATAAAATATGATTTCCTATATCAAAAACTGCTTCTAAAGCTCTCCTTAGATAATGCTCTGCAATAGCAAAATTATCGTCTTTTTCAAACTCTTCCAGGGGGATTTTCTTAAACTTTAAAAGCCTATTAATATCCTTTTCAATCTCTCTTATCCTTTG
>JANXBZ010000004.1:69907-141414 GCA_025060475.1 Dictyoglomus sp.
CTTTTTCAAACTCTTCCAGGGGGATTTTCTTAAACTTTAAAAGCCTATTAATATCCTTTTCAATCTCTCTTATCCTTTGAAAGAAGGACTACTTTCACGAAAATGACTATTTTAGAACCAGAGAAAAATCTTAACTAAATAAAAAGCCCTCCCCAATGGGGAGGGCTTTTTATACCTAGAAGCCAATCATTAACTTACTTTCTAAATAGAATTTATCTTTTACATTTACACCCCATAGATTATCTGTTCCTGTCAAAACTCCTCTTTGCCATCCTTGACTACCAAAATTGTCTGCATCAAAGCTGTAACCAACTAATAGATCGTGAGATACACCGCCACCAAGAGATAATGACCATTTAGCATAACCACCAAAGAGTGTATCTGTACCAGTAGCAAGTGCTGCTCCAAGATCTAAAGAGCCTACTGGGACAGGAACAGATGCAGAAACATAACCAAATAAGGTGTAACTCTCTTCTGTGTTATATTCTAAATATAATTTTTTAACGTTTGGCAATACTTGATCAGCTGTCACAGAAATCTTAAATTTATTTGCTTGAAGTTTATAGTTTCCATCAAAGGTAACCTTACCACCTAGAGCTTTAACGGTAACACCTACTAGTTGTTCAGGTTTACTTGCAGCTTCACCATAAACAGTTAAACTCACTGGGGTTGTAACTAGAGTCGCAGAACCACCAACTGCCCATAATGTAAACGTTCCAGTTGCTGTTTGTTTCTGAATTAATCCATAAAGGGACATAGAAACTGGCTGAGAAACAGAAAGCTCTCCTTTTATAGCTAAGGCAGCATCATTCCAGAAATTAGATTCCCACCAGGTATCTTTTGGTGCATATCCAACAGTAACTTTAACTGGAGCTTGAGATACTACTACATTTATTCCTGTAGTAGGAAGATTATTATTTAATAAACTTGAAGATAGGCCTGGTAAAGTCCCTTTACAGAAGGAAACATCAAGAAGTCCTAAAACTTTTGAGAAAGTAATTTTACCAGTTGGAGACGCTCCACTTAAACTAGCTGGAAGATCTACTTTTACACTTGCACTCACACTACCAAGATTAGAGCTTCCAGAAAGGGAGAAAGATAAATTTCCGCTTCCCCATGTTCCCCATGCTAAACCATAGCCATTTCCAAATGGTAATAGTCTAGTATGGAATCCTACACCTATCCAAGAAGAAGTGCTAACAGACGCAGCATATGCAGGAACTAAAAGTAATCCCAAAATCAATAACCAAACAAATTTTTTCATCTCTCTTTGACCCCCTTAGGTTTTATAATTTTTTAAATAATTTTTTTAGAAAACTCCCTGGCAAGCTTACGGAACCTTACCTTGCCAGTCCCAATTTTTATAGTGGCAACCTAAAGGTCTTCACCTCCTTTCTCGCCACTATGAAAAAAAAGCTAACTGATTGTTATTTTACATAAAATTAATTTCTTGTCAAGATTTTTGCTAAAAATTCTCAAGAGTTTTTTATTTCCCTTAAAAAATTTACAATGATTTTTAATCCTTCCTCTAAATCCTTCAAGTTATATTGTAAATATTTATAAATTCTTGAGGGATCAATCTTATCGTATTCATGTACTAAAAAATTCCTAAATCTTATCATCCTTTTAAACTTCTCCTCAAATTCTGAGGTTATTATTCCTGAATTTTTAAGAAATTTAGGAATATCCTCATAAAATTCTGGTTTCCCTAAATTTAATGAAGATACTATATGATTTCCAATATCTATTAAAACCTGAATAGAGTTCTGAAAGGACCTACAAACAGATTTAATATTTCTTATATCCTCCTGAAATTCAGAAAAATTAAATTTTTGCATTTCTTTTAAAAAAGAAATCTCTTCCTCAATAATTTCCATCTTTCTTTGAATCAAATCTAAATCTATGTACATATCCCACTTTTCCATCTTGAATTCTCTTTAATAAATATTTAAAATTCTCATCCCTTATGGGCTTTGTATCTAAATAATTTTTTATAGTTTCCTCTTCAAAATCCACTCTTGTTTTTTCATCTTTTTTATATATTATTTCTCCATATTTTATTACCTGATACTTTAATATTAAAGATGCATCGTTTAATATTACTAAATCTACATCTCTTTTTAGTTCCCTCAAAATTTCTAACAAAAGATAACTAATCTCCAATTTCAGATCAAAATAATTTTCCTTAGGAATATCCTCGGAAAAAAGAATTGCCACATCTATATCAGAAAGATTGGAAATATTTCCTTTAGCAAAGGACCCAAAAATATAGGCTAATATTACTCCTTTTTCCTCAAAAATCTTCTTTATTTCTTCTTTTTTCTCTAGTATTTTTTCCTTCATAATTTTTATTATAACATCTCTCTAATAGTATTTAGATTTTTAAAATCCGCCTCAGGAGAATCTTTTGGAGTCTCCAATATTAAAGGAAGTTTCCTAACTTTTTCCTCTTGAAGAAGAAAATAAAATCCTCTTCTTCCTATCTCTCCTTTTCCAATATGCTCATGTTTATCTTTTTTACTTCCTAGAGGATAGAAAGAATCGTTAAGATGAATAAGAGAAAATCTTTCATAGGGAATTTTTTCAAAAAAGAGAGAAAGGGTATTTTCACAGGATTTGGGATCTCTTAAATCATATCCAGCAGAAAAAAGATGACAGGTATCAAGACAAAAATAAACAGGAAATTCTTTATAAATAGAATATAAATCTTCGGGAGTAGATCCCCATCCCTCAGAATATCCTGCACTGTTTTCAATAATTAATTTTTTCTCTCCTTTATATTCTTTAAAAATTTTTTCTAAGGCTTTTAAAAAATTATATTTTGCTTTATCTTTTCCCTCTCCTTTGCTACTTCCTGTATGGACTACTACTCCTTCAAAATTTCTTTCATGAGCTAAGTTTAATTCTTCTATAATTAATTTATAGGAAAGATTAAAAATATTTTCATCGGGAGAGGATAGATTCACCACATAAGGAGAATGAATAAAGATAGGAGAAAAGGGGAAATTAGGGATTTCACTTCTTGAAGACTTAAAACTTCTTGGATTTCTTGAGAATATCTGAGCAGTATTTATTTTTAACTCTTCAATAGTGTTAAGAAGATTTCTATCCCCTCTATAGAGGTGAACTCCTAGTTTAACATCATATTTCAATTCCTTCATCCATAATACTCTTTACTATGGGAGATTCTTTACATCTTCCTTCGCTCGAGATCCAAAAACTCTAAAATCAATTAAGGGAATAACTTGAGATAATTTTTCTTTATCTTAAAATCCCCTCCCCTTTTGGGGAGGGGAAAAATTTATCTATTAGTTACTTCTTCCATTCTTAATAAATATTGCCATTCCCTTTCTAAATCCTTTTTAAATTCTTCTAAGATTTCAGCGTTCTCTGGTTTTAATAAGTGAGCAAATCTTCCTTGAAGTTTTAAATATTCCTCAACGGGTTTAAATCCCTTAGGAGGTTTATAATTTATCTTATATTTTCCATCTTCTACTTCATAAAGATGCCAGAATCCTGTTTCTACCGCAAGTCTTGCCATCCTTATTGCAGAATCATCAGGAGTTCTCCATCCTCGGGGACAGGTGGAATAGATATTTAAAAAGGATGGTCCATCGGTATCAAGAGCTTTTCTTACCTTCTCCATCAGATCTCTCCAATGGCTAGGAGATGCCTGAGCTACATATCTTGCTCCATTCGCTACCATCATTTCAGTTAAGTTCTTTCTTCTTTGAGGTTTTCCTGGAACAATCCTTCCTACGGGAGAAGTTGTGGTAAAAGTTCCTCTTGGAGTGGCACTGGATCTTTGAATTCCAGTGTTCATATAAGCTTCGTTATTATAGCAGATAAAAAGACATCTATGCCCTCTTTCCACTGCTCCTGATAATGCTTGGAGTCCTATATCATAGGTTCCTCCATCCCCTGAAAAACTTATAAATCTTATTTCTTTATCGATTTTTCCTTTCTTTTTTAAAGCTCGATAGGCAGATTCCACTCCTGCTATGGTTGCTGCAGCATTTTCAAAGGCACTATGGATCCAGGGAACTCCCCAAGCAGTATAAGGAAATATGGTTGTTGCAACCTCAAGACAACCTGTAGCGTTAGCTACCACCACAGGTTGCTCTGCAGAATTTAATACCATTCTTACTATTATACTGGCAGCACAGCCAGCACATAATCTATGTCCACTTACAAATTTTTCTCCTTTTAAGGCTATTTCTCTTAAATTAATTGCCATTTTTTACACCTCCTATTCTCTGACCCCAATATAGGTCAAACCTTTTGGCTTTCCTAGCTTTTCTATCTCTTTAAGCTCTTCAAAGACTTTTTTAATATGTTCCGTGGTAATATCTCTTCCTCCTAATCCATATACATAAGACTGAAAGATAGGTCTTTTATCTAAGTGATACATTCCCGAGACAATCTCATGATATAAAGGACCTGCAAAAGATCCAGGAATCATACTTCTGTCCATTATTCCTACAACTTTTGCATTCTTTAATACATTAGATATTTCTTCTAAGGGAAAGGGTCTAA
Source organism: Dictyoglomus sp. (assembly GCA_025060475.1). Lineage (NCBI taxonomy): Bacteria > Pseudomonadati > Dictyoglomota > Dictyoglomia > Dictyoglomales > Dictyoglomaceae > Dictyoglomus > Dictyoglomus sp. Next base: position 74,444 of record JANXBZ010000004.1, read on the forward strand.
AAACTCTTATTTTTAGAAGCCCTACTTTCTCACCTTTACCTCTCAATTCATCTACTACCTCTCTTATTGTTCCACAAGTCGAACTCATAGCAACAATAATATATTCCGCATCATCCGCATGATATTTTTCAATTACATCATAATATCTTCCTGTAAGATCTCCGAATTCCCTTCCTACTTTTTTAATAACGGGAAGGGAATTTTCTATAGCATAGGCTTGAGCAACTTTAAATTCAAAATAGGAATCAAAAAGGGCTAAAGGACCCATAGTAAAAGGATGATCTACATCTAAAAGAGAGTACTTGGGTTTATATTCTCCTATGAATTTTCTAACCAACTCGTCATCTAAAACTTCTAACATTTCTTCAGAATGGCTGGTTATAAATCCATCAAAATTAACCATTACAGGAAGTCTTACCTGAGGATCCTCTGCAATCCTTACTGCCTGAAAAATATTGTCATAGATTTCCTGAACATTTTCAGAAAAGATCTGAATCCAGCCAGAGTCTCTTGCTCCCATGGCATCGCTGTGATCTCCATGGATATTAATGGGAGCACTTAAAGCACGGTTTGCTACTGTCATAACAATGGGAAGTCTCATAGAAGATGCGATATAAAGCATTTCCCACATAAGAGCTAAGCCCTGGGCTGCAGTAGAGGTCATTACTCTGGCCCCTGAAGCTGATGCTCCAATACAGGCACTCATGGCACTATGTTCGCTTTCCACAGGAACAAACTCTGTATCTACTTCGCCATTGGCAACATACTCAGAAAATTTTTGAACTACCTCAGTGGATGGAGTTATAGGATATGCAGCAACCACATCAGGATTTACTTGTTTAAAAGCTAAAGCAGCTGCTTCATTTCCCTCTATAGCAATTTTTTTAAATGTAGTCTTCATCATCTTCCCTCCTTTATTTTTCTTCTTCTTTCATAGTTATACATTTCACAGGACATTCTGCAGCACAAACCCCACAACCTTTACAATAATCGTAGTTTATTTCTACTTTTTTCCCATCAAAGGAGACTGCAGAATCAGGACAGAAAAGCCAACAAAAAAGACAAGTGGTACATTTACTGTAATCTATCTCTGGTCTAAAAGTTCTCCAATCTCCTGTTTTATACTCTACTGAATTTCCAGCTTCTAAAATAATAGGACCTGTTTCTACTAATTCTTTCCAACCAGGTAGTTTTCTCATTCTCCTCTTACCTCCTCGTAAGCTCTTTTTATTGCCTGAAGATTTCCTTCTATCACTTCAGGCTTAAATCTTCCTTCGAATTTTCTCTTTAACTGTTCTAAAACCTCTTCTAAAGAAATTATAGGAACCACTCTAATCAATGCTCCAAGCATGGGAGTATTGGGAAAGGGTCTTCCAAGAGTAGCTAAGGATATTCCAGTGGCATCCACAGTATAAATCTTTCTATCAGAAATCCCTAACTGCTTTCTGATTTCTTGAGGACTTTGAGCAGTATTTACAAGAATTATTCCATCTGATGGAACACCTTCTAGAATGTTCACTTTACCAATAAGAGATCTGTCAAGCACCACTACTACATCGGGATTATAAACTTGGCTATGAATTCTTATGGGTTTATCACTGATACGAGTAAAAGCTTTCATAGGTGCTCCTGTTCTTTCAGGACCATATTCAGGAAATGCCTGAATATATTTTCCTGCCTCAAGGGCAGTTTCTGCTAAAAGGTAAGATGCGGTCTTTGCACCCTGACCTGCACGAGCATGCCATCTAATCTCTAACATTTCTTTCATTTTTCTACCCTCCTAATCCTTTATTAATTTTATCTCTTGTCTACCCCGAAGGGCATGAATTAAAGTCATTTCATCAGCAAAATCAAGTTCTGTGCCAACAGGTAATCCATAGGCAAGACGAGTAATCTTTATAGGATATCCTGAGAGAAATCTTGCAATGTATATGGCAGTTGCTTCTCCTTCCGTTGTAGAGTTTGTAGCAAGGATGATTTCCTTTATATTTCCCTTTTCTACTCTTCTTTTTAATTCTAAAATTCTTAAATCTTCGGGAAAAACCCCATCTAAGGGAGAAATTAAACCTCCTAATACATGATAAACCCCATTGTATTGTTGGGTCTTTTCAAAGGCCCAGATATCCTTTGGTTCTGCTACAACACAAACAATGGAAGAATCCCTTTCTGGATTAGAACATATTTCACAAGGATCTTCTTCGGTAAGGTTAAAACATATAGAACAGTATTTTACACGCCTTTTAAGATTTAAAAGAGTATGGGCTAAATTTTCTACAAACTCATCAGGTTGCTTAAGAAGAAAGAAAGCTAACCTCTGAGCAGATTTAGGACCTACCCCTGGAAGTTTCGACAGCTCTTCAATGAGCTTCTCAAAATATCCTTTTTCCCTCATTTTCTAGAACAGTCCTGGAGGTAAAGATAAACCATCTGTAAGACTTCCTAATTTTTTTGCAGATATTTCCTTTGCTTTAGACAATGCATCCCTTAATGCAGATGCAATTAAATCTTCTAACATTTCTACATCTTCTTTATCTACTACCTCTGGATTTATCTTTACCTCTTTTACTTCCTCCTTTGCTGTAAGAATTATCTTTACTACACCTCCACCAGCAGATCCCTCTACCAAAGTCTCGGATAATTCCTGTTCCAGTTTTTCCATTTTTTCTTGTAGTTTTTTCAATTGCTTCATTGCTTCAAATGGATTTTTCACTTTTAACCCTCCTTTATAATTTTTCCGTTAAAAATATTTTTAACCTCTTCAGGATCTATATCTATCTTTTCCTCTTTTATAATGGGAATATCCTCTTCTATGGTAATAAATTTAAGAGGTAAAGAGATATTAAATACTCTTTTAATCTCTTCTTCTATTAACTGTCTATTGGGAAGCTCTTCAATTCTCTCCTTTAAAAAGGTAAAATTCCTTGGAAAACCTAAAACTAATCTTCCATCATCGCTTATTTCAAGAACCTTTGCTTCCCTTAATATAGCCTCTAAAGATACCTTTCTTTTTTTAACCCTTTCTAAAACTTGACTCCATCTTTCTTTAATAGTATCTAAGGATAAAGGCGTCTTTGAAGAAGTCTCAGATTTTACCCTTATCTCTTCCTTAAGAGGCTCCTGCCCTACCTCTTTAACTTCTTCTTTGACTTCTTTTTCCGCCTCAGGTTTTATAAATAAAGGAAGAAGAAACATCTCTAAAATTAAGGGAGCACTAGTCAAATCCCTTAATCTATTTTCTAAATCCAATAAGGTATCAATTATTTCCTGAAGCCTTTTAACAGAAAAGATTTTTGTTTCTTCAAGTATTTCTTCATATTCTTCTTGAGTTAAGGATAAAATATTGGAGAGGCGCGGCTCTATCTTAATAAGAATTAAATTTCTAAAGTGTTGTAATAACTCCCTCACAAATTGCTGGGGATTTTTTCCCAATTGAAATACTTGCTGGATAAGACGCCATCCTTCATCTAAATTATAATTTCCTAAAGATTTTGCAAATTCATATACAAACTCATAAGTGGGAAGACCCAGAAGATGCCTTGCTAAATCCTCAGTTATTTCTTCCGAAGAAAATACTAAGAGTTGCTCTAAAAGACTTATGGCATCTCTCATGGAACCTTGAGATTGTATAGCTACTAATTTTAAAGCCCCCTCTGTAATATTTCCTCCTTCCTCTCTTGCAATTTTTTCTAAGTGTTCCTTTATTTCTTCCCTAGATAATCTTCTAAAGTCAAATCTCTGGCAACGAGACAGAATAGTTAGGGGAACCCTTTGGGGTTCTGTAGTTGCTAATATAAATATTACATGCTCTGGGGGCTCTTCTAAAATTTTTAAAAGAGCATTGAATGCTTCTGTAGTTAACATATGAACCTCATCAATAATATACACTTTATATCTATCCCTTACAGGTAATAATCTTGCCTTTTCTCTTATATCTCTAATCTCATCAATTCCTCTGTTGGATGCTGCATCTATTTCAATCACATCTAAGCTATTTCCCTCAGAAATCTCTATACATGAATTACATTTTAAGCATGGATTTTCAGTGGGACCATTGACACAATTTAAAGATTTTGCAAGAAGCCTTGCAATAGTGGTTTTTCCTGTCCCTCTTGGTCCTGCAAAAAGATAGGCATGAGTAATACGCCCAAATCTTATACTATTTTTAAGAGTAATTACAATATGTTCCTGTCCTACAATCTCATCAAAGGTTTTTGGTCTCCATTTTCTATATAATGCTAAATGCATTTAACTCACCTTGGCTCCCAAAGATAAATCTTTATCTATAGTTAAGATAGAAAGTCTACCCTTATCATCGGTTCCTGCAAGAAGCATACCATTAGAGACATATCCCCTTATTTTTGCTGGCTCCAAATTGGCAAGAACCACTATTTTTTTACCAATGAGTTCTTCAGGAGTATAATATTGAGCTATTCCTGCGACAATTTGTCTTCTCTCAAAACCTAAATCTATCTCTAAAAGAAGCAGTTTATCACTATTTTCTATCTTTCTTGCGGATAAAACTTCTGCAATTCTCAAATCTAACTTCTTAAAGTCCTCAATACTTATCAAAGAAATTTCTTCTTTCTCTTCTTTAATTTCAACTTTTGGGAATAAAACTTTGCCCTTTACTACTTTTTGTCCCACAGGAATTTTAGCATCCCATAACAAATCCCATGCAAACTGCTTATCTTTATAACCCAATTGATCCTGGATTTTCTCCGCAGTCTCAGGAATAAAAGGATAAAGAAGGATAGAAATTTTTCTTAATGTTTCCAAAAGAGAATAGACAACAGTATTAAGAATTTCTTTCTTTCCTTCTTTCTCCAAATTCCATGGCGCGGACTGATCAATATATCTATTGGCGGATTGGATTATCTCCCAAATAGAGATAAGAGCAGAGGAGGGATTAAAATTCTCCATAGAATATTCTACCTTTTTTATAGCATTTTCTGTTATTTCAAATAATTCCTTTTCTCTTTCTCCAAAAGATGAGGGCTCTGGAACTTTTCCTTGCGTATATTTTTCAGTAACAGTAATTACTCTATTTAAAAGATTTCCTAGATCATTTGCCAAATCCGATTGATATCTTCTATGGAAGGCAGAATCAGAATACTCTCCATCTAAGCCTAAAGGCACTTCTCTTAAGAGGAAATACCTTAAAGCATCTACCCCATATAAGTCCATAAGCTCATGGGGATCTATTCTATTTCCCTTTGATTTTGAAATCTTGCCTCCTCTTATGGTCCAGAATCCATGAGCTAAAATAGTTCTTGGCAAAGGAAGATCTAAAGCCATTAGAATTGCAGGCCAGATTATAGCATGAAATCTTAATATATCCTTTCCAATAAGATGAATATCCGCAGGCCAATATCTATCAAATCTTTCATTATCTTCTCTCAGATATCCTAAGGCACTTATATAGTTGATTAATGCATCAAACCAAACATAAACAGTATGTTTAGGATCAAAAGGAACAGGAACCCCCCATTTTACAGTAGATCTTGTAGCACTAATATCCTTTAATCCCTGCTTTATAAAACTTATTACTTCATTTCTTCGAGATTCAGGAAATACAAATTGGGGATGCTCCTCTATATATTTAAGTAGGGGCTCGGTAAACTGTGAAAGCTTAAAATAATAAGTCTCCTCTTCCAGCCATTCCACAGGTCTTTCACAATTAGGACATTTCCCTTCTTTTAATTCTTCTTCTCCCCAATAGGTCTCGCAAGGAGTGCAATACCAGCCCGCATAACTTCCTTTATATAAATATCCTTTATCATATAGCTTTTGGAAAATTCTTTGCACCACTATTTCATGTCTTTCCTGAGTAGTCCTTATAAAATCATCATTGGTTATTCCCATTCTCTCCCAAGTTTTTATAAATTTCTCCGCCATCATATCCACAAATTCCTTGGGAGTAAATCCCCTTTCCTCTGCAGACCTTGCAAGCTTTGGTCCATGCTCATCTAATCCCGTTAAGAAAAAAACATCATAGTCTCTCAATCTATAATAACGAGCAAAGGTATCAGCAACCACAGTGCAATAAGCAGTACCTATATGTGGCTCAGAATTAGAATAATATATAGGAGTAGTTATATAAAACTTTCTCCTTGCCACTTTTTTCGCTCCTTTCACCATTTAAAATTCCTTGATAATAATACAACTTAGTAAGGGGAGTGTCAATAAAAGGGGGGATTACCAGATAAAAGATATTTGTAAACCTAATCTTATAGAATGATAATATTTCTCATTTTTTCTATAATAAATACTTTCAAAAAATATTTTACTATTATTATCTTTAATGGGAAAAATCTCTATTAAATTTTTCCATCGAAGGGAAAAATCCGAATAATCTTCCTTTAGAAGAGAAATACTAAAATCTATAGCCCCAAAATTTCTATTATAAGAAAGGGAATAGGAAGAGGTGATATAACTTGAGATATTTTGATTACTCTCTCTTTTCTCATTGAAATAAGAAAGGGATAGTTTTCCATTAAGAAAAGGAAGATCTGAAGAAATTTTAAAATTACTTAATTTCAAAAGATAATTAGAATATAAAGATTCTCTAAAATTATATATTCCTTGAAGGTTCATAAAGGAAATATTACCTTTAAAGGAGAAGGAGAAAGTTTTTACTAAACTTGTTGTAGTTTCTTGATATGTGTAGCCTTGATAAAATTCAAAAGGAGAGGAACGATAGGAGATATTTAGAGAAATATTTTTTTTATTCTCTTCAAAATATTGGGAGAAAGAAAAATTTAGCCACAAATTGGAAATTAGCTCTCCATATAAGGATAAAGAAAAGTTTCTTTTTATAAAGCCGTTATCATCAAAAACTATAAACTTAGGATTTATGCTAAATTTATCTCTTTTAAGATTCAATGAAATTTCATCCCTTTTATAATAGCTTTTTTCAGGAAGGAGATATTTATAGAAAATTAAGATACTTAATCCTGAGAAAGGAGGATTCTTTTCCTTATCATCTATAAAAAATATTTGCAAGGTTTTGTCTATCAATTTAATCTCTACAGTATAAGTTTTTGGCTCTTCTGAGGGAAGATAGTAGGTAAAAGTCCCTCCATCCTCCACATAAATATTATTTATGTAAACTTTTATACTTTCTGGTATGGGTTTGTAGGTTAGGGTGAATTCATATTGATATCCGTCCGCAATATAATTTTCCATTGCTTCTAAGGGAAAATCAGGCTTAAAATTCGTATTCTCTTGATAACTTTCTCCGAACAAAAGGTTAAAATTTTGGGAGAATACATTTATATAAAAGGAATTATTCCTTTGATTTAATAAAAGAATATCAGAAGTATAAGTATCTTTAACTTGAAAGTTAAGATTCACCTTTGAATTAGAGTTTTGAGAACTAAAGGAGAATCCTTTTAAAAATTCTTTTTTAACATCTTCCTTGTTTTCTTGGATATAAAAGGAAATAGGAATTTCTTTATAGTTAAAAGTAATCTTCTTAATATCCTTTTCTCTATCCCTTAATTCATTACTCCATATTCCAGAAAGAGAAAATCTTGAAAAGTCAACAGATATACTCTGCCTTAAATTTTGATAAAAATATCTATAATCTTCCCTAAGATAATTCAAAGAATATGTAAGAAAAGAAAAAGGAGTATAATCTATATTTATCTTACTTCTAAATACTCCTTGAAGTATTTCAAAGTTACCTAAAATCTCCTTAAAATAGGGATAGTTTTCATCAACCTTTAAACTTTCTCCTTCTATACTAATATTCCTTCCTTTATAGCCAAAATTTAAATTATACGCTCTTCCCTCCCAAATATTATTTAACAGGCCTTGGGATACTGAAAGATTAAAAAAATTTTCTCCCCATTCTTTTAAAAAGGAAAAATCTATAAATTTTCTGTTTATTTGAGAAGAAAAATCATCTATATTTAAAAAAGTTAAAGAAAAGGGAGGATAATCTAAATCTAATCCCCAAAGGTTATATGCTTGGGGAGCAAATCCTCTAACTTCATATTCTATTAATATAAGATCTTCTTGGGATATAACCTCTGTAAAATATAAAATTCCATAGGAATAATCTATAATATAATCCACATCTCTTTCTAAAAGCCTTCCATTGAGATAAACTTTTTCTTTCCCTGGGACTAAATAAAAATCTGAGATAATATAGGGACCTTGAGTATCATTTCCATAAAAACTTTTCTGCTTTTTTGTACTTTCAACCTTTGCTAATAACCCCTTAAGGGAAAGATTATCATTTTGAAATTTTATCTCAAAACCATTTATATTTTTTTTCCATAACGTTAAATAGGAGAAAGATTCTTGAAAGTTGTTATTAAACACTCCTTCCCAATTTTTATATTTAATACTAATAGATATTTGATCCTGAGGATTATATCCTGTCGAGAAGTTCAGGCTAACAGAAAGAAGATCTGTAATCTGTTTTAGTGATATTCTTCCCTTCAGTTGATAATTGAGTCCAGGATAAAGAGAATTTTGGAATTCAAAAAGATGTCTATCTCCAAAAACCCAAATATACGAAGGATCCATATATCCTTCTCCATGAAAATCCCAAGTCTGGGAAAAAAGAGAATTCATAAAGAGGAGAAAGATAATATGGAAAGCGAAGAGTCTAAAATAAGTCTTAATCTTACCTTTGAAGTCTGAACCTTTACTTTCCACTCTTTTTCTCTTTTTTCCTCAATTTCCCAAGAAAAATCTTCTTTCTCCTTTATAAATCCTTTTCCCAATAAAAAATATTTTATCACTTCCTCTAAATTTTTCTCAGGATCCTCTATAATCCTTTCAATACTTCTTATTATCCATCCCCTTTTCCTTTCATCTCCAGCAAACTCAATAATACAAGATACCTTATCCGAAGGTTTTAAAAAATAACATAAAAGAAGGTTTCTATTCTCTGGAAGAAGTAAAAGATCTAAGGAAGGATTCAAAGATAGAGGAAAGGCAAGAATAATATCACCTTCCTTTGCAAAATTTCTAAAACCTCCTATACTTTCACTTTTTAAAATTTCCAAAACTAACTCCACATATGGAAAATCACCAATAATTACCGACTTTACCCTTGCAATAACTTTACTTCTATTCTCTATTATAGGTACTCGAGCCCATATAATATTGGAGATTAAAATAAAAAATATAATAAAATATAAGAATCTCATTAAAATCACCTTCCTTTAATGGAGTATAGGAAAAAACTAAGATTTTGTCAAAAAAGATATTAAATTCTTAATAAAAATTTAAAAATTATATGTTATAATTTAGCCAAACTCCGAAAAGAGGGAGGTTGTGATATGCGAAAAGTAATAGGATTTTTGGTATTTCTTATTTTAATTTTATCCTTCACCTCTGCAGAAACTTTACCCCTAACTAAAGTTAAAATAATGCCTCCTCATGAAAAACTTATTGAGAAGAAGCTAAAATTGCCTACTTTACCAGAAATAGCACCAGTAAGTATTCCTAAGGATAAAAAAATCTATGGAATTATAGAAAAGGCAGAAGGCGTGGGAAAAGCTATCGTTATTCCTGTGCATTTTACTGATAAACCAAAACAGCCTGATAATGTGATTCCTTCAAATTATTTTGATATTCTTTTCAATAGTACTGGAGCAAATTGGAGTTCCATTAATCCCTATAATAAGGGAAGCGTAAGAGATTTTATAAAAGAAAATTCATACAATATATTTGACATAAGTGCTACCATTCTTCCCTGGTATACTGCTCAGAGAACTTATACCTATTATATAAATGATGGAAATTATGGATTTAATGGGGGAGTATTTGTCTTAGTTCAGGAAGTTCTTCAGCATGCAGTAAATTCAGGATATGATTTGAGAAATTTTGATGTAATTTTCATAATTCATAGTGGAGAAGGAGCGGAATGGACAGGAAATGTAAATGATATTTGGTCTCATGCATCCACGGTCTATGTAAACATAGGAGGACAAAATGTTCCCATAAGATATTCCATAGAACCAGAATATATGAAAGATAATAATGTAATTATTCCCATGACCGTTGGAGTTTTTGTCCATGAAATGGGACATTCCTTTGGACAACTTCCTGACCTTTATGATAGAGACTATTCTTCATATGGTCTTGGAAGATGGAGCTTAATGGCAGGAGGATCTTGGAATGGACCACAGAGTCCCAGTGGATATACCATAGGAGGATCTCCCTCGCATTTTGATGCATGGTGTAAGATTCAACTAGGATGGATAACTCCTATTGTTCCTAAAGATAATCTAACTAATGTAAATATTCCTCCTGTAGAAACAAATCCTGTAGTTTATAAGCTTTGGACCGATGGTGTAGAAGGAGATCAATATTTCTTGCTAGAAAATAGAAGAAAAATAGGTTTTGATTCCTATTTAAGAGGAGAAGGGCTTCTTATTTACCATGTGGATGAGAAGATGAGAGGATCTCAGAATGACTACGAATGGTATCCAGGACTTGATCCCTCAAAACATTATTTGGTTGCATTAGAGCAGGCGGACGGAAAATGGGATCTAGAAAAAAAAGTTAACAGTGGAGATTCTGGAGATCCATACCCTGGATCTACAAATAAAACTATCTTTGATGAAAATAGCACTCCTAACAGCAAAGCTTATTTTGAAATTCCCACAGGAGTTGCTGTAAAAAATATCACAGTTTCTGGACAAAATATAATAGCAAATATATATGTTTCTTCAATACAATTAAATGTATCGCCAGTTTTTGATCCTAACAAAGAAAATTGTATAATTATGTTACTTCTCATTAGAAGTTATATTTTAACAATAAATGTTTATGATACCTTAAATGGACAAAAAAATAATCTTGTAAAAACTATAGTTAATAATCAAAAAGTTAATAATGGAAGCTATAATTATACTTGGAATGGAAGAGATGAAACAAATACCTTACTTCCCAATGGAAAATACATTATAGAAGCGATAGCAAAGGATGAGATAGGTAACTCTAAATCCATATCCGCAACTACAACTCTTAATTCAGGACAACCCCTTTCCTTTGTAAATGTCACAAGATTTACAAAATCTTTTAATCCCAAGACAGGACCAGCAGAGATATTCTTTAATCTTACCCAAGATGCAAAGGTAAGATTTATTGTCTATAACCTTGCTGGAGAAAAAGTATATGAAAGGGATCTTGGATATCTTTTTGCAGGAAATCATAAAATAGAATGGGAAGGAATAAATTGGAAAGGAATTTATCTACCCAACGGACTTTATCTATTCCAGCTTGTTGCAGAATCCTCTCAAGGTGAATCAAGAATAAACAGATTCATTGGAATCCTGAAATAAAAAAGGAGGCTTAGATTTGATGAGAAAAATAATTTTTATATTAATAACAGGATTATTAATTATAAATTATAGTTTTGCATCCTTTCCTCCAGTAACCCTAAATGCTCGAGCAGGAGCATTGGGAGAAGCCTACGTAGCTCTTTCCGATGACTGGGGAAGCCTTTATTATAACCCTGCAGGACTTTCTTTAGTAAATAAAAGAATAGTTGGATTTACCCATCTTACTCTTCCTGAAAGCTGGACCAACGTGGAATTTATTGGTGGAGTTTTACCCATTGGAAATATAACCCTTGGTATTGGAGCATCTTTAAAGAATATTTCAAACACTGGAGAGCTTTTATTTCCCTTTTCTGAAAATTCCTTTCAAGTAAGCTTAGGTGCTAAGGTTATACCAAATCTAAGTTTAGGAATAACAGGAAATCTTTATATGTCAACCTTGGATACAGAATCTGCCCAAGGATTTGGTTTAGATCTTGGAGCAATTTATGAAGTAAATCCCAATCTAAGATTAGGCTTAGCTTTATACAATCCCTTAAGTTTTCTTCAATGGTCTACAGGAACTGTAGAAAATATAGAAAGAAGGGATATAGTTTTAGGCTCCTTTTTAAGCCTAAATTTAGGTATACCTCTAAAAATTCTTTTTGATTTTTCTTTATTAGAAAAACCAAATTTTCTTAACAGAATTCATTTGGGAATAGAGACCAATCCTCTTTCTATGTTAGCCATAAGGGCAGGATATAATGGAGCAAAGGAAGGAATAACATTAGGTTTTGGATTAAGTTTTTCAAGCTTTTATTTAGATTATGCCCTTTTATATACAAAAGCCCTTTCCAATCAACATATAATTAGCTTATCAGGAAGTTTTTAAAAAAACCCCTCCCTTTTTAGAGGGAGGGGATTTTTTATCTTTTAACAATATGGATCACATTTCCTAAGGGAACCCTTGCAGACTCCATTACAGCCTCAGAAAGAGTAGGATGAACATGAATAGTATCCGACAAATCCTCTAAGGTTAAATTTTTCTTTATTGCCAAAGCAAGCTCTGCAATAATAACTGATGCCTCAGGTCCTACAACTTGAGCTCCAATAATTACTTTATCCTTCTTTCTTGCAACTATTTTAATTAATCCATCAGTAGCATTCATAGAAACAGCCTTTCCATTGGCGCTAAAGGGAAATTCTCCCACTAAGGTTTCCTCTTGGGCTTCTTCCTCCGTTAGTCCTACCACTGCAATCTCAGGAGAAGAAAAAATTGCCCAGGGAAGAACTCGGTAATCCATTTTCTCATCCTTTCCTGATATTATCTCCGCCACGACTTCTCCCTCTTTCATAGCTTTATGAGCAAGAAGAAGTCCCCCAATTACATCCCCAATAGCATAGATATGGGGAATATTAGTTCTTAAATACTCATCTACAACAATTCTTCCGTTTTCTGTTTTTATTCCCACATTTTCAAGACCTATATTATCAGAGTTTAATTTTCTACCAATGGAAACAAGAACTTTCTCACTTTCTAAAACCTCTCCTGTATCAAGGGTGGAGTAAACCTTTCCATTTCTAACTTCTATCTCCACTATTTTTGTTCCTGTTCTAACTTCTATTCCCCTTTTATTTAATATCCTTTGAATTAATGATGCCAGTTTTTTATCCTTTAATACGGGGACAACCTGTCCCATCATCTCAATAATTCTAACTTTACTTCCAAAGGAATTATAAAAAGTAGCAAACTCAATACCAATAGCTCCTGCCCCAACAATTACTATATCCTTTGGTATTTCCCTCAATCTTAAAGCATCATCAGAGGTTAAAACATTTACTCCATCAATCTTAAAACTAGGAATAATAGCAGGCTCGGAACCTGTAGCGATGACAATATTTTCTCCATTAATAATTTCTTTTCCTTGGAGAGTCTCTATTTCGATGGTCCTTTCATCTAATATCCTTCCTCTTCCTTTCTTTACAACAACCTTTCTTGCTTTCAAAAGATACTCAATTCCTGAGATTAATCTTTTAACCACATTGTCTTTCCAATTGAATATCTCATTAACATCATAACTAAAATCCTTTACCTGAATCCCAAAGATCTTTGATTCTTTAATAGAGTTATAAACTTCTGCAGATTTTAATAATGCCTTTGTGGGGATACACCCTCTATTTAAACATGTTCCTCCTAGTTCCCTTTCCTCTACAATACAAACTCTTTTCCCAAGATCTGCAGATCTTATGGCTCCTACATACCCTCCTGAGCCAGCACCTAAGAAGATTACATCATATTTCTCCAAAGAATTCACCTCCCAAGGCTATACCTTCATTTTTTCATATATTCTTCTCTTCAATCTTTCTCTTAAAATATCCTTTTTTACCCAAAGATTATATCTTCTTACATAAAAGAAATCCTTTTTTCTTTTTAAACTCTCTCTATTATAAGCATATATTAGGCACCAGCTATAACCATTTTGAAGAAATCTATAAAAATCTTCCCCATGAGTTTTTCCTTCCTCTAAAGGTAAAACTAAAAATCCCAATTTATTTAGAAATCTTATCACTCTTTCTTGATCTACAAAGAAAAAAGCTGTTTCTCCAAAGAGATATTCCACATTTTTCCATCTTGAATTTTCTAAAAAATCCAAAAGTTCCAAAAAAGAATTTATAAGAAGGGAATAAAATCTTCTTCCCCAGTCAAGATCAACTCCATCCTTAGGAATAGGGGGAAGATGTTCATTCCAAAGATGAAGATCAATTATCCAAGAATTTTTCTTAATTATATCTCCATTAGGTAAAACTATATCTTTTTTTACCTTTACAGGTCTATACCTTAATATGCATTTAGGGTTTTCTGTAAATTTCTTTACTCCTAAGCATAAGCTTACAATTTTATCCAAGATTATAATTAAAAATCCCCAAAAAGTTCTCAATGGGCTTTACCTTTCACTAAAAATAAAGTTCCCAAAATAATTAAAGATATACCAAGCCACTGAAAAGAGGAGATTTCTTCTTTAAATAAAATCTTTGACGCAAAAACCTGCACAAATATTTGTCCCAATCCCATGGTGATGGCATATCCAAGATGAAGGGGCAAAAGAGTTAATAAATAAGTATAAGAAAGAACCGATAAAAAACCACTAATATTTCCTATCACCTGCCAGTAAATAAAGTTTTTCAAATTTTTATTTTGAACAGACATTTTAAAGCCAATATGGGAAAGGACATGGAAGAAGATATAGGCAGAGATTGATAATAAGATCAATAAAAATTTATCCCTCTTCATGTTAAATATTATAGCAGAAAATCTAAAAAATCCTTAAATCTAATTTAGACAAAAAAATAATATTTTTAAATAATTTTTAAATTGATTTTCTATTTAATTATATATATAATTAATAGGTCAAAACTTACTTAAAAATATCAGGAAAAGGTGATAGAAAATGGGTAAAAAAATAATTATAGTTGGAGGAGTTGCTTCAGGAACAAAAGCAGGTGCTAAGGCAAAAAGAGAAGATCCTTCAAGCGAAGTTATTATTTTTACCAATGAAGAATATATATCCTACTCTGGATGCGGACTACCCTACTACATAGGAGGGGTAGTTTCTGCTAAAGAACATCTTATTCTAAAAACCCCTCAAGATTTTAAACATGATATGGGAATAGATGTTTATACAAAACATGAAGTAGTGTATATAGATCCTGAAAATAAAAAGATAATAGTAAAAGATCTTTCCAATAATACTTTAAAGGAATTTTATTATGATAAATTGATTCTTGCTACAGGAGCCTCCCCCGTAAAACCTAAAATTGAAGGTTTTGATTTGAAGAAAGTATTTACTTTAAGATCTGTTAATGATGCCTTAAAAATTAGGGAAATTTTAGATAACAATCCTCCCAAGAATCCATTGATCGTAGGAGGAGGTTTCATTGGACTAGAAATAGCAGAAAATCTTAAAGAAAGAGGACTTAATGTAAAAATTATAGAAGTAGCAGAACAAATATTGCCAGGTTATGATTTTGAAATTGCAAAGCTTGTAGAAAAATACTTAATAGAGGAAAAGGGTATAAATATCTTAACAAAGAAAAGAGTTACTAAATTCTTAGGAAATGAAAAAAAAGAAGTTTCAAAGGTAATTTTGGAAAATGGAGAAATTTTAGATGCTGATTTGGTTATATGGTCCGCAGGAGTAAAACCTAACACAGATTTAGCCAAAAAAATAGGAATAGAGTTAGGGGATTGGGGAGCGATTAAGGTAGATAAATATATGAGAACCAATATTAAGGATATCTTTGCTGTAGGAGATTGTGTAGAGACTTATCATCTTGTATGTGGTAAACCTGTCTGGATTCCTATGGGATCTACTGCAAATAAGATGGGAAGAGTAGCGGGAATAAATGTGGTTTTAGACGATGAGAATTTATATGAAAGTTTTGAAGGAGTTTTAGGAACAAATATATTAAAGCTTTTTAATCTAACTATAGCAAAAACAGGACTTTCTGAAAAACAAGCAAGAGAAGAAGGATTTGATGTGGTGTCTGCAATCGTCCCATCAAATGATAAGGCTCATTATTATCCTACTTCTAAGAGCGTTATTTTAAAACTTATTGGAGATAGGAAGACAGGAAGAATTTTAGGAGCTCAAGGTATAGGAGAGGGAAGTGTGGACAAATTTATAGATATAATAGCAAGTTTTATCTATCTTAAGGGAACAGTAGATCAATTATCAAAAGTAGATCTTGCCTATTCTCCCCCCTATTCTATGGCTTTATCTTCAGTAATTGTTACCGCAAATGTTTTAAAAAACAAGATTCAAGGAAAACTAAAAGGGATAAATCCTTGGGAGCTATATGAGAAGATAAAGAATAAAGAAAATAATTTTCTTCTTATTGATGTAAGAACAGAGCCAGAATTTGTAATAGGTGCCATTCCTGGATCTATAAATATTCCTCTAAATGAGTTAATGGAAAAAGCCTATACCTTAGATAGGGAAAGGGAAATAATCTTAATCTGTGGTTTAGGAAGAAGAGCATATCAAGCATATACAAAACTAGTCAGCCTCGGTTTTAAGAACATAAAAATTCTTGATGGAGGAATAAAAGCTTATCCCTTTGAATTAGAGTAGAAAGGAGGAGATATTATGGAACATTATATTGATGCTAAATTCCTTCAATGTCCAGGTCCCATTATAAAATTGTTTGAAAAGATAAAGGAGATTAATTCTGGAGATATGGTAATCATTGAAGTAACAGACCAGGGGTTTAAAAAGGATATTCAGGCCTGGTGCCAAAAAACAAAAAATGAATTAATCTCAATTGAAGAGGAGAATGGAATTATTAAAGCTAAAATAAGAAAGACATAAAAGGAGTGTTCAAGATGAAAGAAAATAAAAAAACTATAATAGTTTTTAGTAATGATATGGATAGAGTAATGGCATCCTTAGTGATTGCTACTGGTGCATCTGCTATGGGAGACGAGGTAACAATGTTTTTTACTTTTTGGGGATTAAATGTTTTGAGAGATCCCAAAAAGAATGTTTCTAAGAAAAACTTTTTGGAAAAGATCTTTGGATGGATGATGCCAAAAGGGGTAGATAAACTTCCCCTTTCTAAAATGAACTTTTTAGGTATAGGTCCAAAACTTATGAAATATATGATGAAAAAGAAAAAGGTCCAAAGTCTTTCTGAAATGTTAAAACAGGCTCAGGATCTTGGAGTAAAGCTTGTAGCATGTAGCATGTCCATGGAGGTTATGGGGATTAAAAAAGAAGAATTAATTGATGGAGTAGAGATTGGTGGGGTAGCAACATATTTAAATGAGGCAAATTCCTCAGGATTAAATCTTTTTATTTAAAAATAAGGGGAAGTCTTTTCCGACTTCCCCTAAACTTTACAATCCTAAAAGAGTGGAAAGTTCTACTACATGCTCTTGTTCATCTATTATAACATGTCTTATCTGATGCTCTAAGGTTTCAAATTCATATTGAAATTCAGCCTTATTTTCTACTACCTTTCTATAAATTTCTTTATAAAAATCTATAGCTTCCTTCTCTCCCTTTAAATTTACCTCTAAAATCTCTTTAATTTCCTTTGCTTGATAGGTTTCTGCAATTCCCATGGAGGGTTCTCCACCTAAATAATTTGCAATAAGAGATCGAAATATTTCTTCATGCTTTTCTTCATCACCAGCAATTTCCTTTAGTCTTTCTATAATGGGCTCTGCATTTAAGCCTTTTACTAACTCTGCATGGGCTAAATATTGAATTCTTGCTGCATGCTCCAGTTCAAGGGCTCTATTGAGCATTTTAATTAATTCTTCTTTTACTGACACAAGAATCACCTCCTAAATTATTTTATACCGAAAATTCTTTATAGGAACTTCTAGGGGCACCACATACGGGGCACTTCTCAGGAGGTTCCCCTTCTATGGTATGTCCACAAACGGGACATATGTAGATCTTTTCTACAGGATAATCTTCTTTCTTCTCCACTAGCTCCTTTGCTTTTTTATACATTTCCGCATGAATTTTTTCAGCCTCCCAAGCATATCTTGTACTTCTTTCCGCTCCCTTTTCATTTTGGAATAAGGCAGTATTGTTGTAAACGGGATACATTTCTTCAATCTCAAAGGTTTCCCCATCAATACATTGCTGAATATTGAATGACATATCCTGAATTAGTCCTAATTCTCTATAATGATTCCTTGCATGGACAAACTCAGCATAAGCAATAGCTCTAAAAAGATTTGCAAGTCTTGTTAAACCCTTTTTTTCTGCCTCTTCTGCAAAAATGGTGTATTTCATATGAGCCATACTTTCACCTGCAAAGGCATCGTGAAGAAATTTTTCCGTCATTTTTCTCATTTTTTCACCTCCTTTTTGATAATTGTAACAATTATACTTAAAATTCACAAGAGTAAAGAGTTTAGTTATAGTATATTCTTTACAGTTTTAGTTTTTTATTATAATATACTCTACTAAGATTACCAAAATAGTAGAGATTAAAAAAACTCTGGGAGGAAAAGAATGAAAATAGTAAACAGTGTGTTAGATCTTATTGGAAATACTCCAATGGTAAGGCTAAATAAAATTGTGGAACCTGGAATGGCAGAAATTGTTGGAAAGATAGAATCTTTTAATCCAGGAGGAAGTGTTAAAGACAGAATATGTCTCTCCATGATTGAAGAAGCAGAAAAACAAGGACTTTTAAGACCTGGTTCCACAATCATTGAACCTACTAGTGGCAATACAGGAATTGGTCTTGCCATGATCTCTGCTGTGAAAGGATACAAATGTATTTTAGTAATGCCTGAGACTGTTAGTTTAGAAAGAAGATACATTCTTAAAGCTTATGGAGCAGAAGTAATTCTTACTCCTGGAATAGAGGGTATGGCTGGAGCTGTCAAAAAAGCAGAGGAATTATTAAAAGAGATTCCTGGAAGTTTTATGCCTCAGCAATTCAAAAACCCAGCAAATCCTAAAATTCATAGAGAAACTACTGCAAAAGAAATTTGGGAAGCAACAGAAGGGAAAATTGATGCCTTTGTAGCAGGAGTGGGAACAGGAGGAACCATTACTGGAGTGGGAGAGTTTTTGAAAGAAAAGAATTCAAAGATTAAGATCGTAGCTGTGGAACCTTCAGAAAGTCCTGTTCTCTCAGGAGGAAGACCTGGTCCCCATAAAATTCAAGGAATAGGAGCTGGATTTATTCCCGATGTTTTGAATTTTAAAATAGTTGATGAAATAATAAAGGTAAATAGTGATGACGCCTTAAAAACCTCTCAAAGATTGGCAAAAGAGGAGGGGTTATTTGTTGGAATATCTGCAGGAGCAAATGTCTTTGCATCCCTGAAGGTAGCACGGGAGTTGGGAGAAGGAAAAAGAATAGTAGTTATACTTCCTGATACTGGAGAAAGGTATTTATCTGTTTTTTTACAAACAAGTTTCTAAAGAACTAAAAAATTTTACTAATAAGAAAGCCCATATCCATAAGGGAAAATAGCCTTATTTTTGTTCTCAATATACCAAGTAAAAGATAATTTTCCTTTTGGTTTATAATCTCCAAAAAGTACATCGGTTATTCCTTCTCCTTCTGTTCCAGGAAGCCAAGCACATAGTATTGCAGAAGCTTTAGAAAGATATTTTTCTATATCCACAGGTCTTCCCACTAATAAGATTATTACCACAGGTTTCTTAGACTTAAAGGAATTTTCAAGAATTAGCTGATCAGAGTACTCTATTTCTGGCTTAAAAGTATCTCCCATAAATTCTGCATATGGTTTTTCTCCAACAATTGAAATTACTATATCTGCATCTTTAGGAATGTTATCTCCATAGGGTGAAAAAGTAACTTTTGTATTTTTACTAACACTCTTTCTTATAGCGTCTAAAATGGTGGTACCTACTGTAATATTTCCTTTTTGTCCCTGCCAATAAATAGTCCATCCTCCACACTGAGATCCTATATCTCTTGCTTTTTCTCCTACAACACATATATGTTTTAGATTCTTTGAAAGAGGAAGAATTTTATTTTTATTTTGTAAAAGTACAATACTTTCTCTAACAGCCCTTCTTGCTACTTCTCTATGTTCCTTAGAGCCTATTTTTCCAATTAATTCTCTGTCAGAAAAGGGATTATCAAAAAGTCCCAACAAAAATTTAACCCTTAATATTCTTCTTACTGCATCATCAATTCGGTTTATAGAAACTCTTCCCTTTTGTACACAAGCTTTTAAAGTATTTATAAATCTTACATAATCATCAGGAACCATAACCATATCTATTCCTGCATTTATGCTAAGAGCCACTTGATCCTCATAACTTCCAGGAAGCTGTTCTATAGCCTTCCAATCAGAAACTAAAAAACCATCAAATTTAAGCTCTTTCTTTAATACATCGGTTAAGAGATATTTATGAGCATGCATTTTTGTTCCATTGAAACTGGAAAAGGATACCATTATGGATTTTGCTCCTTCTTTTATAGCGTAAATATATGGCTTCATATGAATATCTCTAAGCTCTTGTTCTGAGCATCTTGTATCTCCTTGATCTAAGAGTCCATTCATTCCTGTTCCAAAAATTGTTCCTCCATCTCCCACAAAATGCTTAGGACAAGAAAGAATAGAATTTTTATCCCTCAAAGATTTTCCTTGAAAGCCCCTTACTACAGCAGATCCCATAACTGCCACTAAACTAGGATCTTCCGAGAAACTTTCATAAGTTCTTCCCCATCTTATATCCTGAGCTACAGCAACACAAGGAGCAAAACTCCATCTTATTCCTACAGCATATGTTTCTATTGCAGTAATTCTTGCACATTCCTCCACAAGCTTTTCATTCCTTGTACACCCAAGTCCAATATTGTGAGGAAAAACAACGGCGGAATATACCTTTGCGTTTCCATGTACAGCATCTATACCATAAATAATTGGAATTTTTAATCTTGTTTGAAGAGCATAGTATTGAAATCTATCTACATAATTTGCCCAGTTTTCTGGAGTAGGATTAGCTGGTCCCGAATTACCACCACTTAGGATAGAACCAAGAAAGTATCTTTTTACATCCTCGGGATCTTTTATATAAGAACTGTCTACTTGAGTCATCTGCCCTATTTTCTCATCAAGGGTCATTTGAGAGAGAAGTTTTTCTACCTTTTCATCTATAGATTCTTCAAAGGAAAAAATAGAAGAGAAAATAAAAATGGAAAAAATCAGAATTAAAAGAATCTTTTTCATAGAACCTCTCCCTAATTAATTTTTACTGTTAAAAGAATAGCATAAAAAACCTTATAAAACCATATCTATCTTCAAACCTAAATTAATTAATTGATTTTTTTAAATTATTAAGTTATCATTAAAGTATCTTCAAAAAAGGAGGTTTCCAATGAAAAAATTAATTTTTATATTTATATTACTAGTTCTTCTTTCTTTTTCCCTTATACAAGGACAACAAGAAAATTTTAACATTCTAAATCCACAGCCTTCCATTAAAAATATAAAGGTTGAACTGAAAAATCCATTAGTCCTTAATCCCAATAGCGCCAGAATCATTACTATTAAAAAAACCCCGATCCCTTTTAAGCCTTTTGATTTTTCGTTTTTTAAGATTACTAAAGATCAAATTATTACATTGGAAAATGGAGTAAAAATTAAAGGCGAAGAATTTTTAAAAGAAATAAATGATATTGAGAAAAAGTTAAATGCCCTTGGATATTCTTTAAGAGACAAGGAAGAAGAAATTGTTATACAAAGGATAGTAATAAAAAGAGAAGATTTAGAAATGCAGAAAAAATTATTTAAAAACATTACACCCTTTGCTACCTTTGAAATGGTGCAAAAAGAGGAACCTTTAAAAGAATTTAAGAATTTTACCTTCGAACGAAAATGGGAACTTCCTTTAGGAGAGGACGAATTTAACATAAACTTGTCTACGGGACTAATACTAAGGGGAGAAGAAAATCAGGTTTTAGCAAATACCTATGCGGTTGCAAAGGCAGGATTGTTAGGGTATAGAACAGAGGTGATAAAAATTGAGGGAGAATTAAAATCTACTAAAAACGAAGAACCAAATAATGGAACTTTAAAGGTTTATATCTTAGGGAGAAAAGAATATGAAAAGAGCTTCAAAACTAAATATAGATTAAAGGAAGATCTAAATTACAATATAGATTGGGGCTTTCCTATAACTGCACCTGTAGGTCCTTTTAATATAACAGGTACTTTTGGTATAAGAGGAAGTATAAAGCTAAGTTTAGATTCAAGTTTAGATTTTTTACTTTGTTCAGCAAGTGTAAATCCCTCTATCGATACAAAAGCCTTTGCCGAAGTAGGGATCGACTACAAAGTAGCATCAGCAGGGGTTGGAGGAGAACTTACAATTCTTAAAGATACCTTGATCTTAAAGGGAAGTTTAGGATTAGTCATGCAAGATCCCATATATAACTCTTACTTTAATATACTTGCATCAGGAGAAAATAGTCTTAATGCTTTATCAGGAAGTTTTTATTTCTTTGTAAAGGTAAATTACCTTGTGGGATCAAAAAAGTTTAAAACAGAAATTTATAATTGGGATGGTTTTTCTTGGAATACCCGTCTTTTCAACTATAGCTATAAAGAACCAGCATATAAGGATAAAACTTTATGGTTAGTAATTAAAGATATTAAAGGAATAACACCTTATACAGCAAGAAACGAAAAGACAAATATAACTTCTAAAAACTTCTATGTAGAGGCAGAGGTAGGAGGCCAAATCTTTTCTACTGTTATTCCTGATAAGAACGCAGATGGAATAGCAGATTCTGATTGGAGATTAAGAATACCCCTAAGTAGTAGAACTACAGAAATTCCTATTAAAATTAGGGTTCTTCAAGAATATTCCACCAAATCATTAAACTTTAAGAATATTCTTGATCTTTGTAAAGGAGAAGAAAAAGAAATGGAAATAAAAATTGACTTAAATTCTAATAATTTTACAGGAACAATTAATGGAAAATTAGAACAAGAATATACATCAGTAGGGGATTTTAGTTACTTTGGAGAAAAATTTCATAGTATAGACTTTAAGATTACTTCTAAATTTGATTTTGAACCTGCCCCCTCAAAGGCAAAATAGCTTTAATTAAAAGGGAACTTTCCAAGTATTATTAAAGCTTTTACTATATTTAGAGTTAAAAGTAACATAAAATTCTCCATTCTTCCTCAGAACTCTATAAACCTCAAAACCCTCTCTAGCAAAGAACAAAGCATATCTTCCTTTCCACATCCAAGATCTAAAATACGCTTCTTACCTAATTTTTTCCCAAACTTTATTCCAGTCCCATCCCTTAGATTCCATGTGGGTAATTATAGCATTTTAATAGAGTATAATAAAAACAAAATTATAATTAAAAAGGAGGAAAAATATGATAATGACAGTTCGTGGGGAAATATCCCCAGAAAATCTTGGAAAAACACTAGTCCATGAACACATTGCAGTAGATTTCTCCTCAGCAGAAAATCAAATTCCAATATCCAAAGAATTAAGAGAAGATATTGTAAACACTATGAAGCCGTATTTAGAAGAAATAAAAAACTTAGGCTTTAGAACCATATTTGAGTGTACTCCTAGATTTGTAGGAAGAGATGTAAAAACCTTAAAAATACTCTCTGAAGCTGTTGGAATTAATATCGTAACAAATACTGGTTTCTATGCTTTTGGAAATTATAATCATATTCCCTTAACTATGAGGAATTTTTCTCCTGAAGAGTTTGCGAAAATTTGGATTGAAGAATGGAAGAATGGTATAGAAGGCACAGAAATTAAACCTGGATTCATAAAAACATCGGTCAATCATGGAAGACTAGGAGATCTTGATAAAAAGGTTATTATTGCATCTTGTATGACCCACTTAGAAACTGGTCTTACCATAGCCTGTCATACAGGAGAGAAAGAATGTGCATTAGGAGTTGCAGATATAGTAGAAAAAGAGGGTGTAGATCCTTCTGCCTTTATAATAGTACATGCAGATCAAATAGAGGATTTTGATGCCCATTTAGAACTTTTTAATAGAGGTTTTATCCTAGAATACGATGGAATAGGTTGGAAGCCTATAGAATATCATGTGGGACTTCTCGATAAGGCTATAAAGGCAGGTTTTATTAATCAAATCCTCATATCTCACGATGCTGGATGGTACACAATTAATGAAAAGGGAGCAAAAGATAAAATAAGACCATATACTGATATTTCTTTGAAGCTTTTCCCAGAACTTTATAGAAAAGGCTATGATGAGAGTTTAGAAAAAATTCTTCTTATAGAAAACCCCAGAAGAATCTTTGATATAAGAATAAGAAAAAGATAAAACTTTATATAGATAAGGTTATTTATCTTTTCTAGGATATTCCTTATATTTATACATACGGCAATATTTTACCTTTTTCCTTTTTTAATTGTTGACTTTATCAGAACACTATAATATAATTAACTACCTTTAACTAAAATTGATATAGGGAGGAATCCCAGATGTTAAAAGAAGGAGAAATAAGAATTCCATCAGCCTGCGGATTATTAGGTTATATAAATAAAAGAGAAAAATTAACCTCAGGCGATTCTATAGTAAAAGCTATGAGCCTCATGCGAGAAAGAGGAAATGGACTTGGAGCTGGCTTTGCAGTATATGGTATATATCCTGATAGAAAAGATTACTATGCCTTTCATCTCTTTTTTGAAAACAAAAGAGCAAAAGAGGAAGTTGAAGACTTTATTCAAGAATATTTCATAATCGTTGATAACGAAGAAATTCCTACAAGAAAAAACAAAAATATCAAGAAATCTCCTATTATATGGAGATATTTTCTAAAAGTCAAAGAAAAGGAAGATCTATATGATCAATATGAGACAGAAGAAGATATGATTGTAGATATTGTGATGAAAATAAATTCAAAAATTGAAGGAGCTTATGTTTTTTCAAGTGGAAAAAACATGGGAATTTTCAAGGGGGTAGGTTATCCAGAAGATATCGGAGAATTTTATAAATTAGAATCTTATAAAGGATATATATGGACTGCCCATTCCAGATTCCCCACAAACACACCAGGATGGTGGGGAGGAGCTCATCCTTTTGGTCTATTAAACTGGGCAGTAGTACATAATGGAGAAATTTCCTCCTATGGAACAAATATGCGATTTATTGAAATGTTTGGTTATAAGTGTACTCTAAGAACCGATACGGAAGTAATAACATATCTTTTTGATTTATTAGTAAGAAAACACAATCTTCCCTTAGAATATGCTCTTTCCACCTTTGCTCCACCTTTATATTCTGTAATAGAAAGAATGCCTGAATCTAAAAAAGAAGTATACAGAGCTCTAAGAGCTGTCTACCAGAGTTGTCTACTAAATGGTCCTTTTGCTATCATCATTACTTCTAATGATCTCTTTATTGCTTTAAATGATCGAATAAAATTAAGACCTTTAGTAGTAGCAGAATGGAATGATTATCTCTTTGCAGCTTCAGAAGAATCTGCCATTAGAGCTTTATGTCCCAATCCTGATAAGGTATGGATGCCTAAAGGAGGAGAACCAGTAATAGCAACCTTAGAGAAAGCGAGGGTGATGCTTTCATGAAAACTTTATATGAGTCTGATTTTATAGTGATAAGAGATGAGACAAAATGTATAAGATGTAAGGTCTGTGTAAATCAATGTTCATATAAAGCTCACGAATACGATGAAGAAGAAGATAGAGTTATAGTAGATAATTCTAAATGTGTAGGATGTCATAGATGTGTAGCTATGTGCCCCACAAAAGCTATAACAGTCTCTCATAATCCCTTAGAGTTTAGAGAAAATTATAACTGGTCTGGCAGATACATCAAAGAAATATATAAACAAGCAGAAACCGGAGGAATATTACTTACAGGAATGGGAAATGACAAAAATTATCCTATTTATTGGGACAGAATTTTACTAAATGCAAGTCAGGTAACAAATCCTTCTATAGATCCTTTAAGAGAACCTATGGAATTGAAAACTTTTATAGGAAGAAAACCTGAGAAACTAGAATTTGATAAATATGGAAATATTAAAACCCCTATTCCTCCTCAATTGGAATTAGAACTCCCAGTAATGTTTTCCGCTATGTCTTTTGGTTCTATAAGTTTAAATGCAGCTGAATCCTTAGCAAGAGCTGCTGTAGAAGTTGGTACTTACTGGAATACAGGTGAGGGAGGATTACATAAAAAACTCTATCAATATAAACACAAAGCAATAGTTCAATGTGCATCAGGAAGATTTGGGGTAGACGTAGAATATTTAAACTCTGGATCTGCAATTGAAATAAAAATAGGTCAAGGAGCAAAACCAGGAATAGGAGGACACCTTCCAGGAGAAAAGGTTAAAGAAGAGGTATCTGCAACAAGAATGATTCCCATAGGTAGCGATGCAATTTCTCCTGCCCCTCATCATGATATATATTCTATAGAAGATCTAAGACAACTTATCTTTGCTCTAAAGGAAGCTACAGAGTATAAAAAGCCTGTTGGAGTTAAAATTGCTGCAGTACATAACGTGGCTGCCATCGCATCGGGAATAGCAAGAGCAGGAGCAGATTTTATTGTAATTGATGGATTTAGAGGAGGAACAGGTGCTGCTCCTACAAGAATAAGAGACAATGTAGGCATTCCTATAGAACTTGCCTTAGCAGCTGTAGATACAAGACTTAGAGAAGAAGGAATAAGAAATCAAGTATCAATAATAGCAGCAGGCTCCATTAGAAACAGTGCAGATGTAATAAAAGCTATAGCGTTAGGTGCGGATGCTGTATACATAGCTACAGCAGCTTTAATATCACTTGGATGTCACCTTTGCCAGCAATGTCATACTGGAAAATGCAATTGGGGAATAGCAACCCAAGATCCTAATTTAGTAAAAAGATTAAATCCAGAAATTGGAGCAAGAAGAGCAGGAAATCTACTTAAAGCATGGGCTCATGAAATAAAGGAAATGCTTGGAGGAATGGGAATAAATGCTCTTGAAAGTTTAAGAGGAAATAGATTAATGCTAAGAGGCGTAGGACTAAATGAAAAAGAGCTCGAAATTCTTGGTATAAAGCATGCGGGGGAGGGAATTTGATGAAAAATCCTACAAAGAAAAGAATATTTCCCAAAGAAGAATACTGTCTTGGTTGTCATTTATGTGAAATCTATTGCATATCTGCCCATTCTAAGGAAAAAAATCTCGTAAAGTTATTTAAAATGCCAAACAGACCATATCCAAGAATATTAGTAGAAGAAAAAGAAGGAGAATATATAACCTTTGCCCTTCAATGTAGACACTGTGATGAACCTTATTGCATCACTGCCTGTATATCAGGAGCGCTACAAATGGACCAAAATAAACACTTAATCATATGTGATGAAGAAAAATGCGTAGGTTGCTGGTCATGCATCTTAGTATGCCCCTATGGAGCTATAAGAAGAAACGATAATAAAAAGATAGCGTCCAAATGTGATTTATGTATAGAAAGAGGTATCCCTGCTTGTGTAGAGAATTGTCCCAATGAAGCCTTAGAGTTGAGAGAGGTATAAGAGGGAGGCGATAAATTGAAGCATGTAATAATAGGAAACTCCATAGCATGTGCAGGATGTATCGAGGGAATAAGAAGAATCTCCAAAGAAGATGAAATAATAGTCATTTCCGATGAACCTTATCATATATATTCCAGACCTCTAATTTCTTACTGGTTAAGTGGTAAGATTCCTACAGAGAAAATTTATTATCGTCCTTTAGATTATTACGAAAAAAATAAAATTAAAACGATTCTTGGGAAAAAAGCAATTAAAGTAGATTTTGAGGTTCAGAGAGTTATTTTAGAAGATGGACAGGAAATAGAATATGACAAACTATTAATTGCTACAGGGGGTAAACCCTTTATACCTCCTATAAAAGGATATCCTAAAGAGAGTGTTTTTACTTTTATAAAGTTTGATGATGTTAAAAGAATAGATAAGGAGTTAAAACCTAATATAAACACAGTAGTAGTAGGAGCAGGACTTTCAGGTCTAAAAGCAGCAGAAGCTCTAATTAAAAGAGGATGTAAAGTAAAAGTTGTAGAACTTGCTAACAAGATATTAGGAAGTATTCTGGATGAGTTCTCAGCTAAAAAGGTTAAGGATTATCTTGAGGAAAAAGGTATAGAATTTTATCTAGAAAATTCTGTGGTAGAGATATTAGGGAAAAATAAAGTAGAAAGAATAATCCTTCAGAAGGGAGAGGAATTAAAAGTTGATATATTAATAATAGCGATAGGAGTTATACCTAATGTAGATATATTTAAGGATACTCCACTTAAACTTCGAAGAGGAATCTTAGTAAATGAGAGAATGGAAACTAACATAAATAATGTATATGCAGCAGGGGACGTTGTGGAGAGTTTAGATTTAATAACTGGAAATCAAAGGGTTATCCCAATACTTCCCAATGCCTACACTCAGGGTAAAATTGCGGGAATAAATATGGCAGGAGGAGAAGCTATGTATGATGGAAGCTTTCCTATAAACTCCATAGGATTTTTTGATATTCATATTATGACTGGTGGTATTAATAATCCTCAAGAAAATACTGAAATCCTAGAAAAATGGGATGAAGATACAAAAATTTACAAAAAAATTTACATAGATGACAATAAAATTACAGGATTTATATTTATTAACTCCTTTGACAGAACTGGAATAATTGTGGACCTAATGAGAAAAAAGGTAAACATCTCAGAAATTAAACATAAGATTCTGTCAGATAACTTTGGGCTATTAGACTTTCCAAGGGAATTTAGAAGAGAAAAAATATTTGGAGGTGTTTAAACCTTGATTATGCTTGAGGATTTAACTATTGATGCCCAAAATCTTCACTATAAAGAATTGAATTTAAGGATCCGAGAAAAGATTAAAGAGAATAATAAAAATATTAAACTTATAAATGTAAATGGACAACGATATATATGTGCTGGAATTACTGGTAGTGAGATTAATGTAAAAGTGATAGGAATACCGGGTAATGATCTAGGAGCTTTTATGAATGGTCCTAAAATTGAAGTTTTAGGAAATGCTCAAGATGGTGTAGGAAATACGATGAATGATGGGGAAATAATAATACACGGAATAGCAGGAGATATCATAGGATATGGTATGAGAGGAGGAAGTATTTATATTAAAGGAAATGTAGGATATAGAGTAGGAATACATATGAAAGAATATCAAGAAAAAATACCTGTAATTGTGATAGGAGGATATGCTGGAGATTTCTTGGGAGAGTACATGGCAGGTGGAAGAATCATTGTACTAGGATTGGATCTTAATAATAAAGAAGACATTGTAGGATACTATTGTAGTACGGGAATTCACGGAGGAGTAATATATTTAAGAGGTTTTGTACCAGAATATAAGTTAGGAAAGGAAGGAAAAGTCTTAGAAACTGATGAAAAGGATATGGATTTCATATCCTTTCATGTTAAAAAATTTTCTGAGTACTTCCATATTGATTATGAATACATAATTTCTGAAAAATTTTATAAAATAGTACCTTATAATAAAAGACCCTATGGAAATCTTTATGCATACTGAGGATTTAATTGGCTTAGGGATTTATTACCTTTGGCAATGGTAGGAGAAACTGATGTTAAAGTTGTGATTATTATTTTAGGCTTTCAATTGGCAAAAGTTTAGATATAAACTGCTGCCACATCTTTTTCTATATCCTGCCATCTCTTTCAATTTATTTCCAATTTCGCTATCAACTATACCCATATCCACATAACCACTCTTTGCTAGTATATGCCTTCCTATGTCAAAAATAGCTTCTAAAGTTCTTCTAAGGAGGCTTTCACAAGCAGCTGTAAGCTTTTTATCAGAAATTTGCGATAAATCGTAGAGTTCCTCTATAAACTTATCATAATCATATTTAAAATCTGCGTATCCTCTCAAAATCATCATTTCGTAATTTTCTTTAAATTCTTCTGAGTAAGGTTATATGAGGTTATCATTAATATATTGATCTGTCAAAAAAGGGAAGAATTGTTTTTGGAGAATTCAAGATAATTAAATCCTTTAAATATTTACAATTCCATAGATAAAAAATTGCCCCCTCTCTTCGAGGGGGCTTAGTTATTTATCATACTACAGTATAGGTAGATAAGTTTCTATTTCAAAATCAGTAACATGTCTTCGGTAATTATTCCATTCAATCTTTTTGTTTTCTATAAAATTCGTAAATACATGCTCACCTAAAGCTTTCTTAACTACCTCACTATTCTCAGCCAATTCTATAGCCTCTATCAGACTGCCTGGAAGACTCTTTATTCCTCTTTTTTCTCTTTCCTCTTCTGACATATGGTACACGTTTTCTTCTATAGGCTCAGGTAATTCATAACCTTTTTCTATTCCTTCTAATCCTGCTGTTAAAAGTACTGCAAAAGCAAGATAAGGATTACATGCAGGATCAGGAGCTCTATATTCTATTCTTGTTGCTTCTTCTTTCCCAGGTTTATATAGAGGAACTCTTATAAGATCTGATCTATTCCTCATTGCCCAAGATATGTATACTGGTGCCTCATAACCTGGCACTAATCTTTTATAAGAATTTACCCATTGATTTGTTACGAGTGTTATCTCCCTTGCATGTTTAAGTAATCCTGCTATAAACCCTTTTGCTGTTTTAGATAAGTGGTATTTATCATTTGCATCGAAAAAGGCATTTCTACCATCTTTAAATAAACTCATGTGGACATGCATACCTGAACCATTCTGACCATAAATTGGCTTTGGCATAAAGGTAGCATATACTCCATTCAAATATGCTACTTCTTTTATAACTAATCTTGCAGTCATAACTATATCTGCCATAGTTAAAGCATCTTGATACCTAAAATCTATTTCGTGTTGTGAGGGAGCAACTTCATGATGGGTAAATTCTACCTTTATGCCCATTTCTTCCAACATCGTTACTGTTTGATTTCTTAAATCTATTGCTTCATCCCTTGGGATTAAGTCAAAATATCCTCCCCAATCAAGAACTTCTGGCTTTTCACTAGATTTTAAATAAAAGAACTCTAATTCAGGTCCAACATAGTAAGTAAAACCTTTCTCCTTTGCCTTTCTTAGTACATTTTTTAGTACATTCCGAGGATCTCCCTCAAAGGGTCTACCATCAGGCTCTTTGATTGTTGCAAACATTCTTGCTGCTTTTACATCTTTTCTCCAAGGCAAAATTGCAAAAGTTTCTGGCTCAGGAAAAGCTACCATATCACTTTCTTCTATTCTTGTATATCCCCTTACCGAAGAGCCATCAAAGCCAAGTCCCTCTTCAAAAGCCTTTTCAAGCTCTCTTGGAGTTATAGTAAAACTTTTAAGAAATCCCAATATATCTGTAAACCAGATCTCAATAAATTTTACATTCTCCTCTTTTACGAACTTTAATACTTCTTCTTTAGTTTTTGGAAAATCTCTAGTCATAAATATATACCTCCTTTTAAAAATATTTTTAAAATGGGAACTAAAATATAGCTTTATCTCCTCTTTCTCCAGTTCTGATACGAATTGCATCCTCTATGTTATAAATAAATATTTTACCATCTCCAATATTTCCAGATCGAGCAAAATTGACTACTATATCGACTACCTTTTCTACTTCAGAGTCTGGCACCACCATCTCTATCTTCACCTTTGGTAATAAGTTTATACTAACTTCTACTCCTCTATAAAACTCTGTTCTTCCTTTCTGAAACCCACAACCAAAAACTTGTGTAACAGTCATTCCCTTTATTCCAATAGAATTTAAAGCTTCTTTTACTTCTTCAAGCTTTTCAGGTCTTATGATACACTCAATTTTTTTCATACATATCACCACCTTTTTTCATTACTTAACCAAAGAGGATTTTACTACAAAGTCTCCATAAGCTACAGAACCATGCTCTGCTATATCAAGTCCTTCTACTTCTTCCTTTTCGGAAACTCTAAGTCCTACGGTTTTCTTAATTATCGAGAAAAGAATATAGGCAGTAACAGAGGTCCACAAAAACACTGATAAAACTCCAGATACCTGAACTATAAGTTGCTTTAGTCCCCCGCCATATAATAATCCTGTCTCTTCTGCTAAGAATCCAACCATTATTGTACCAAAAGCTCCACAAACACCATGTACGGAAATAGCTCCCACAGGATCATCTATCTTGACTTTTTGATCCAAATATTCCACTGAAAGTACTACTAATAATCCAGCTAATCCTCCGATTAAAGCAGAACCCCAAATATTTACAGAAGCACAACCTGCTGTTATTGCTACAAGTCCTGCTAAGGCTCCATTTAAAGTCATACTTACATCTGGTTTCTTATACTTTATCCATGTAAAAATCATAGCTAGATTTGCTC
Organism: Dictyoglomus sp.; assembly: GCA_025060475.1. Classification (NCBI taxonomy): domain Bacteria; kingdom Pseudomonadati; phylum Dictyoglomota; class Dictyoglomia; order Dictyoglomales; family Dictyoglomaceae; genus Dictyoglomus; species Dictyoglomus sp. The sequence continues at coordinate 106,627 of JANXBZ010000004.1, forward strand.
CCATTGCTGCAGCAATATTAGTGTTTACTGCAATTTTACCTATAGCCTTATTCATCCCTGAAAGAGTAGACCCTGGGTTAAAACCAAACCATCCAAACCATAATATAAAAACACCAAGAGCTGCTAAAGTTATACTATGCCCGGGTATAGCAGTTACCTTACCCTCCTTAGTATATTTTCCTATTCTTGGACCAAGAAGATATGCTCCTATTAAAGCACACCATCCTCCTACAGAATGTACTACTGTAGAACCTGCAAAATCTATAAATCCAAGCTTAGAAAGCCAACCTCCACCCCAAGCCCAATGGCCCACTACGGGATAAATTATTAAAGAAATAATCGCACTATATATACAGTAAGCTATAAATTTTGTTCTCTCTGCCATAGCTCCTGAGACTATAGTTGCAGCAGTACCTGCAAATACCGTTTGAAAAATCAAAAAAGACATTAAAGGAATAGTTAAACCAAGATGTTCAAAAGAACCAAGTAAACCGAATCCAGATATACCAATCAACCCATTCCAATCTTTACCAAACATAAAACCAAAACCTATAAGCCAGAAAACAACAGAGCCTATAGCAAAGTCCATCAAGTTTTTCATAACAATATTACTCGCATTCTTAGATCTAGTAAAGCCTGCTTCTACCATAGCAAAACCAGCCTGCATAAAAAACACTAAAAAAGCTGAAAGTAGAACCCAAATATTATCCACTGCTACAGTTACATCTTCAATTTTTACATCTTCCCCATATGCTAAATTCAATAGTAGAGTAAATAACAAACTAATAAAAAAACTTTTTCTAATCTTTACCCACATTGAAATTCACCTCCTTATAAAAAATAAAAAAATAAAAATAATCTTTCACCTCCTTCGCCATTGAAATTTTTAAGGGTTCCCAAAATTAAGTTTGTAATTTTTATATCATAAAAAAATTTATAAGTCAATAACTATTTTTTTAAAAGGCTTACGGCAAGTATTTACCGACTATAGGATAAAAATAAAATAAAAACATAAAAAAATCTCAAATTAAATTATTCTTATTAGTACCATTAAAAAGGGCATAACTATTATACTTAGAATAGTAGTATAAGTTATCATTTTTACTGCAAATTCATAATCCCCATCATAAATTCTTGCAACAATAGCGGAATTTACCATAGCAGGCATTGCAGACATAATTATAAAAACATCCCTCATTAATTTGGGAAGAGGAATTATTAAACTTAAAAGTATAACAAGAGCAGGAGATATAATAAATCTTCCAAGAAAAGTTAAAATTGTATCCTTTTCAATATTAAATTTCTTAAATCCCATTTCATGAATGATAATGCCTACATAAAATAAAGAAAGAGGAATGGTAAGATTTCCTATTAATTTAAAACTCTCAAATATAAATTTGGGAATTTTTATGTCTAAAAAAATAAGAAAGATTCCAAAAAGAAATCCAAAAAAAGGAGGATTAAATATTTTTCTTATATTTTTCCAAAGTTTCTCCCTTTCCTTTTGAACATCTGTAGAAATTCCATAGATACCAAGAGTCCACCAAATTGTCGTATTTGCCATGTAATAAAGAAGAGTATAAGGAGTTGCAATTTCCCCAAAAAGAGCTTGGGACATGGGAAGTCCTATAAATATACTATTTGATAAAGAAAATATTCCAGAGAATAGTCCTCTTCTTTCTTTTTTTATATTAAATAACATGCTTAATAGATATCCCATAAGATAAGCCAGAAGAATAGATAAAAAAGGAACAATTAATCCTTTTGAGGAATTTAAAAGATCTTCTTTAGTAAAAAATAAGTTCATATTTACAAGAATACTAAAAGGAAGAGATAAATTTAGCACTATTTGGGCATATAAATCCGCTGTATTATTATTAAACCACCCTCTGTAAGAAAGGTAATAGCCAATCGCTATTACAATTATAACTTCTAATACTGCCTGAAATGCAGAAAGAAATGTTTCCATGAAAACCTCCACTTTTTTAAAATAAAAATACCATAAAATAGGTTAAAAATAAAATAAAAGAAAAGAAGGCAAGGTTTTCCTTGCCCTCTTATCTATTGGGGTAAACAAAAATATGGGTTATCCCACTTAATGAATTTTTATCTACATGTACATTTCTTTTGCTTTTAATTTTTAAGATTGGATTTTCATTTACTACTTTTTTTGATTGATTTTTTTTCTCAATAGATAGAATGATCTTTAGATATCCGAGTCTTAATTCCATCTTTTCACCTCCTATATATTAGAAAATTTTTTTGCAATGGAAAAATATAAAACTTAGAGTTAACTCCATGTCAAGAGGTTTCTATAAGATTTATTTTAGTTAAGAACAAATGAGAAAAGGGGAGAGTAATTTTACTCCCCTAAATATTCTCTAACAAGCTTTACATTTTCTCTTATAAGATCGGGAATGGGAAGTTTATAGGGACATCTTGGAAGACAATTGCCACATCTTGTACAATTTTGAGCTTTGAGATAAGCATCATAGAACCATCCACTACTTATATTATCTTTTGATAATCTTTTTATAAAGGAATCTGCCCTAATAATTATTGAAATAGGTATTTCTTGGGGACAAGGCTGACAATAATCACACCTTCTACAGAAGGTAGGCCCAAGTTCTGCTTTTGTTTTCTCAATCTCCTCCCATTCTTCAGGAGTCAATGGAGAAAGCTCTAAAGCAATTTTCACATTTTCTTCTACCTCTTCTATAGTTTCCATCCCTGGATCTGGAATTACAAATTCCTTCTGCAAAGCAAATTTTAAGGCAAGTCTTGGATTGGGAAAAACTCCTCCCCCCATAGGTTTCATAGCAATGATTCCTATATCTTTTTCAAGAGCCATGGGAAAAATTTTTTCTTCCACCTTTGTTTCTATAAAGTTATAACATAATTGAACTACATCGAATTTATCTGTCGCAATTAGTTCTTCCAAAAGATCGGTACTATGACTTGATACTGCAATAAAATCTATAAGTCCCTCTTCCTTTGCCCTTAAAAGTCCATAATAGGCACCATCAGGAGAGAAAACTTTATTAAAGCTTTCTTTATCATTTATTCCATGGAGATGATAAATATCAATCTTTTCTACCCCTAAATTTTTTAAACTGATTTTTACATCTTCGTATATTCCATCCTTTGTTCTATTGGGAGATTTTGTAGAAATATATACTTTTTTATCAATCCCTTTTAATGCCTTTCCAATTTTAATTTCACTATCTCTATATCCCCTTGCAGTATCAATTAAATTGATCCCAAGCTCTATAGCTCTTCTTACCACTTTTACTGCTTCCTCTTCTTCTATCCTTTGAATGGGTATTCCTCCAAAAGCTATAGGAAAAACTTCAATATTTGTTCTGCCAAGTCTTCTGTATTTCATACCATACCTCCTATTCTTAAGTTATTTCCCATTAATAATAGAAAAAATTTTTAATTAGGACAAGCTAAATCATCTCTGAAGAAGAGAAAAAATAAAACGTAAGCCCAAAAGAATAATAAGGAATCCACATGCCTTTCTAAACAATTCAAAGATTCTTGGATTTTTAAAAATAAAAGGAGGAAGAACACTTAATGCTGTCCCCAAGAGAAACAATGGTACCATAAAAGAGGATCCCAATCCGAAAAAGAAACCATAGAAAGCACCTTCCCAGGGGCTTTCTACATTAAAGGCTATATAAGTTAGAATACTCAATAAAGGAGCACAGGGAAAGGCAATACCTAGGAAAAAACCTAATAAAGCAGGGGGAAGAATATTTCTTTTTATAATATGATTAAAAAGTATTTTATAAAGATTAAAAGAAGGCTCCTTTCTCCAAATCATAAAAATTCCTGTGATAATAGTAAAAATACCCATTCCCAGTATAAGTAAACTATGAAATATTTCCATCTGAAGGATATTGAGGATAAAAACTCCCATCAAGCCTGACAAAAATCCTAATAAAATATAGCTTAACAATCGAAAAAGGGAAAATATTAGGATAATTCTTAGCCCTTTCTTTAATCCCTTAACATTACCTGCTATATAAAAAAGTAAGGGAGGAGTACAAGATATGGAACAATAACTAAAACTTAAGCTTAAACCAGTAATAAATAATTCTAAAGGGATATTTTTCTCCATATTTTTAGAAAACTAAGACTCATAATTTTAGCAAAAAGAATAAAAAAAACAGTGGTTATAATCCCAAAAAGGGGAATAAAAAATGGAGCTATCAAAAGTGCTCCCAGGACTGCCCCTAAAAGATCCGATGCATATAGTATTCCAGCTAATTTTCCAACCCTTTTTTCCTTTTCAAGATATATACTACTTGCAAGAGGAAATTGAAGTCCCACAAGAAATCCTATAGAAAGGTTCAGTATATATAATAAAGATTCAAGAATAAAGGATAGCTTTAGAGTATAGGTAAAAAGAAGTAAAATAATAAAAAGAAGAATAAAAGAATAAGAAGTTATTAATATCTCTATTTTCATTAATGTATCATATTTTCTTCTAATTTTCTCAATTTTAGAAGTCATGCAATATCCACCTAAAGCAAGCCCCAACATAAATGAAGAAACTAGAATACCTATTTTATGATAAAGGTATCCTAAAAGAATCTGAAAGGAAAAAATCAAAAGGATATTAAAGGTGAAACCAAAGAATCCTGTAGTTATTATAGTGAAGATAACAGGAGCAATGGTATGCCTTCTTAAAAATAAAAGGGGAAAAAGGAAAATAATAAGAAAATACCACCATGGTATTTTTTGTATCCTCTGAAAAAAGCTTCTGCTTTGGGGATAGGAAATAATATTAAAAAGGGAAAGGCTATAAAAGGTTGCAATGGGACGGGTATCCTTATTTATTTTAACTTCTTCTTTTAATAAATTTTTTAAAAAGATTAGAGATCTTTCTTTGGAAAATTTATAATAAATATAGGGCAAAGTTAGAAGATTTGTTTTTATATTTCTTCTATGAAAACGTTCTGAAATTTCTTCTAAGGAAGGAATATTTTCTTTTTTTAGAAAGGACACAAAGATACAAAAATCTCCAGGAATTACTAGAACCTCTGGAAATATTTCTTTTAAAGTTTCCCAAATACACCTATTAAGTTTTACTATCTCTTCATCCATGTAAGACTCTGAGGCAGGAAGTCCTAAAGAAAAAATTCCATAAGAAGTTAATTTTTTTGATATCTCTGTGAAAAACTCCTTAGTGTAAAATCTATTCAATTGAAGGGTAGAAGGTGGAGGAAAATTCAAAATTATTACATCGTATTTACTTTCTTTTGTTTTTACAAAGAATCTTGCATCGGTAATTTCAAAATTTATCTTTAAATCATATTTATAGGGTAGAAATTTAGAAGAAAGTTCAATAATCAAAGGATCTAACTCCACATAATCTATCTCCACATTATGTTTAGAGATCTCTTTTAAAACTCCTCCCATCCCTCCTCCTAATAAAAGAACCCTTCTAGGGGAAGGATGAAGAAGAAGTGAAAGATGAGCAAGCTCCTCATTAAAGGCTATATCGGGATAAGGAGAAGTAAAAAGAAGAAGCCCATTCTCATAAAAATTTAGCTGATCATTAATTTTAGTTATACTAATATTTCCATATATGGAATCTTCCTCATAAATTAATTTTTGATTAATCCATTGCCATTCTCGAGAGTATTTATTTAATTGGATAATATATTGAGAGGGAAGAAGATATAAACTAAATCCCAGTAGAGATATGATAAAAAGAAAAGAAAAAGAGGGAATCTTAATAAGAAGTAAAGAAGAGAAAAGATTTATTATCCCAGCAATAATTGCTATCTGTAAGGGATTAAAATGGTAAACTAAAAAGAAGGTAAAAAGAAAACCTCCTAATACACATCCTATAGCCTCTGCAATATAAATCCTACCTATATTTATAGAAGAATTTCCATTAAGAGAAAGAAGTCTACACCCTAAAGAAAATTGAAATCCGTTAAGGATACAGGAAGGAGCAAGAACTAGAAAAGAAGAAAAAAATATAATAGGGAGGGATACCATTTCTATTCCTTCAATTCCCATAAGAGAATTTATTTTTCTTGCGAAAAGAATCTGAAGGGGAAGAATCAAAAAGAAAAGAATCTGAGTAAGAGGAAAGAAAGAAAATTTTTTAGGTATTTTATCAGTGTATCTTCCTAATATTCCGCTTCCTATAGCAGTGAGGATTAGCCAGTTTGCAAAGATTACTCCCAAGGATAGCTCATTTCCCTGAAAATTTACGATAAGTTCTCGGGTCAATACTACCTGAGCTATAGTTTCTCCTATTCCTACTGCAAGGAAGGAGATTAGGAGAAGATTATTTTTATTCCCATACACCAGGGATCCTATGATTGCAGAACTTACATTTTCCTCCCTTAATATTATTCTCTAAGACTTGAAAATGGATCCTCTTAATTACTACCTTTTTACATTTGGGGCAAAAGGTACTGTTTGCTACATGTCCAGGAACATTACCGATGGTTACATATTCCAATCCTACTTCCATGGCAATATTTCTTGCCTTCTCTAAGGTTTCAATAGGAGTTGGAGGAAGACGGTTCAATTTATAGGCAGGGAAAAATCTTGTAAAATGTACTGGGACTTCTTTCCCTAAATTATCTCTTATCCAGATACACATTTCCCTTATCTTATCTAAATTATCGTTTAAAGTGGGAATTATAAGGCAGGTAATTTCAAACCATACTCCTGATTTTTTAATGGTTTTTAAGGTAGAGAGAACAGGTTCCAAATCTGAAAAAGATGTTTCTCTATAAAACTCAGAAGTAAATCCCTTTAAATCCACACAAACTGCATCAAGATATTTGAGAATTTCCTTTAAGGGCTCCTGATTTATAGCCCCATTAGTATGAAGATATACTCTTAATCCATGTTTTTTAGCAAGTCTTGATACATCATATACCCATTCATAAAAGGTTGTGGGCTCGTTATAGGTAAAAGATATGGAAGAACAGCCATATCCTCGAGCTTTAGAAACTGCTTCTTCGGGAGAAAGATAGGGAAGTTTAAGCTCATCTTGAGTGCGTGTGGAAAGATGCCAGTTATGGCAAAAACTGCATTTGAAATTACAGCCTGCAGTACCAAAGCATAGGGTAAAGGTTCCTGGAAGAAAATGAAGAAGGGGCTCTTTTTCTACGGGATCAATCTGGGCAGTTACTCTCCCATAAACTAAAGTATAAAGGGTTCCCTTTTTATTTATTCTATTGGTACAATAACCTCTTCCTCCATCGGGTATGGTACAACGTCTAAAACAAAGTTGACATTGGACCATATTATTGGGAAGCTTAATGTAATACTTGGCTTCTACATCTCTTTCTTTAGAAGATAGGGATTTTTTTAGTAGCTCTAATTCTAAAGAGGGAATAGGTGTATCTCCTTTAAAAATCATGGCTCCTCCTGCTATCAAAAAGGAAAGAAGAAATATAATCTGAAGGAAAACGTAAAAATTATCTTTTAATTTTTTGAATTTCAATTTAATCCCTCCTTAATAAATATTATACCCTCTATAATCTGTGTTTTCAAATAAATTACAGGACTTCCAGATTATTCATAACTAAAACTTGAGGATAAAATTCTTTAATCCTTTGTTGATTTTCCTAATGGTTATCTTTTTTATAAGCGGTTTTATTCCAATAGATATTACACCACCAGTGGTTGAAATAATAACCCCTAAAGATGGAGATGAGGTATCAGGAAAAGTGAATATAAAAATCGAAGCAGTGGATAATGTAAGAGTAGAAAGAGTAGAGCTTTATGTTAATGGTGTAATGGTAGATGAAGATTATTATGAAATAGGATAGGAAAAGATGGAACTATTTATATTGGAAGTTATGATACGTATCTTTATGCTATAAATTCAGAAAGTTTAGGACTTTCAGATTCTCTATGACCAAAGTTTAAATATAATGAGCAGAATACTGGTTGTATCGTGGGGTAGAAGAAATCTCAGATGGCTCATTTTAAAGAAGTTTTTCTAGAATTTTACATGCAGTTTCTACATATTTAGGACAGATAGTTTTAAATAAATTTTCTTCTTTTGCCTTTTTAAGTCCTTCTTCTGTTCCTAAATCAACTCCCCCCAAAAGATCTATACAATTAATAGATCTATAAATAGTTTCAAATTCCTTAATAAACTCCTTTACTTTAGGATATATTCTTTCCTTTCCAGAATCTATATCTTCTTCTTTAAAGAAACCATATTTTAAGCCTAAAACAAGAATTGCTCCCGATACTGCTCCACATATTCTACCCGTTCTTCCAATACCACCGCCAAGTCCACTTGCTATTAATAAAGCAGTTTTTTCGTCTAGACCAAAGTCCTCAGAAAAGGCAGTAAATACCGATTGAGAACAGTTAAAACTTTTATTAAAGATAGAAAGAGCCTTTTCTACTTTATCCATTTTACTTCCTCCTTTTTTATAAATTTTATCATCAAAATCTAAAAATGATATAATCAAAAAATAAGACTTTTATCGAGGTGAAGCTATGAAAAAAACTTTTAAGCTATTTTTTATGTTATTCATTCTCACCCTCTTTATTACTCAAGCCTATGCTAAAGAATATAGAATAAAGGAAGCTAAAATTTTCTACACCATATATCCCACTGGAGAAATTGAAGTTATTAACAATTTAACTTATGTCTTTTCAGGCTCTTTTTCTAAAGCGTGGATTACTATTCCTAAGGGTAAATATAAAATAAAAGATATATCAGTGGAAGAAGTGCTTGGAGAAAGAAGGATTTCTTATATATACAATCCAGAAACTTCTGATCGAATTCCCAATACCTTTGATGCTGTACAGGATAGTAAGCAATATAAGATAAGCTGGTTTTATAGAGCTAACAATGAAGAAAAGACCTTTAGTATAAGATATAAACTTGTAGAAGCTCTTAAAGTTTATGACGATGTAGGAGAGTTTTATTGGAAAGTATGGGGAGGAGAGTGGGATATAGGTCTTCCTGCTCTATGGGTGGAGGTAAATTTACCTTCTGAAATTAAAAGTATAGATGAAGTAAATTACTGGCTTCACCCTAAAGTAGAAGGACAAATTGGTATCAGAAAAGATTATAAGGGTATTGTTGCTTATGCAGGAAAAATTCCACCCCGTCAATGGGTAGAGGTAAGAGTTGTTTTCCCAAGAAGTTATTTGAAAGATCTTGATCCTTTTAAAGTGCAACTTATCTCTCAAAAGGGGAGAGATTTAATAATTTCTGAAGAGGAAAATTGGAAAAGACAAGAGGAACAAAAATTAAAAGTTGTAAATACTCTTCAAAAAGTTTTTATTTTTGCATATATAATATTACTCCTTTTAGGTTTCTACTTTCCCTTTAAGGTTTATCGTAGATATGGAATAGAGCCCAAGGTTGAATATTATAGGGATTATGAACAAGAACCACCAGCAGATATTCCTCCCGCCTGGGTAGAAATGCTTATTAATCAGAGTTCTTATCTTTCTTCTAATTCAATAGTAGCATCTACTTTGGAGCTTGCAAGAAGAGGATATATAAAAATTCAAGAAGAAATAAAGGAAGGATTTTTAGGAAGTAAACATAAAGAGTACAAGATAATAATTACTAATAAAGAAATAGAAAAAGATCTTTCCGAAGAATTGAAGCTTTTACTTTATGAGTTTAAAAAAATGGGTAATGAATTTTACATATCAGAATTAAGAAAGAAGAATCTTATAGATTTCAAGAAGGATTTTGATAATACAGTTAAAAATCATGTTTACAAAGAAAAGAAGTGGATAAACGAGGAAGGTAAATGGGATCTTTTTAAGATTATGTTAGTATGGGTCTTTGTAGGTTTATTTTATTTATTTATCTTTATGCTTTTCGAGATCTTAAGGAAGGAGCTTTTCTTATTTAGTATAGGATTATGGGGAACATTAATATTAAATATTATAATATCTGTTATTTTTATATATCCTGTTCGAAGATATTCTGAAGAAGGAAAACTTCTCGCTTTAAGATGGAAGGCACTTAAGAGGTTCTTAAAGGACTTTTCTCTTATATCTCAGCATCCACCATCTTCCTTAGTTTTATGGGAGAAATATCTTGTTTATGGAACTGTCCTTGGAGTTGCAAAAGAAGTATTAAAAGCCATGCAAATGTTAAATGTGCCCATTGAGAATATAAGTTGGTATAATCCTGTTTATAGCAGTTCCATAGGGAATTTGTCAGATTCCTTTGAAAGTTTTACTTCTTCTTTTGAAGCTTTCAGTAGTGCCTTTTCAAGTAGTATAGCTTCTTCCACTGGAACATCTTCTTCAGGAGGGGGAGGGGGTGGTGGAGGTGGGGGTGGAGGTGGAGCAGACTAAAAATATTTATAAAGAAGGGGTGATTTAATGTTTGAAAAGTTAAATGAATATTGGAAAGCTTGCTGTTATCTATCCGCTGGTATGATCTATTTATGGGATAATCCTCTTTTGAAGGAACCTTTAAGATCTGAACATATTAAGGAGAGACTTTTGGGGCATTGGGGAGCAAGTCCTGGACTTTCTTTTGTTTATGTACATGGTAATAGAGTAATTAATAAGTATGATTTAAATTGTATATTCATAGCAGGACCTGGACATGGTGCTCCTGGTGTTGTGGCACCAGCATACTTAGAGGGTACTATAAGTGAACTTTATTCTCAATTTAGTCAGGATGAGGAGGGTATAAAAAATTTATTTAAGGCTTTTTCTTTTCCTGGTGGGCTTGGAAGCCATTGTACTCCAGAACTTCCTGGATCTATTCAAGAAGGAGGAGAATTAGGTTATGCTCTTTCTCATGCCTATGGAGCAGTATTCGATAATAAGGATCTTATTGCTATAACAGTAGTTGGAGATGGAGAAGCAGAAACTGGACCTTTAGCTACATCCTGGCATTCTAATAAATTTTTAAATCCTTTACGAGATGGAGCAGTACTTCCTGTTCTTCTTCTAAATGGATATAAAATTAATAATCCAACTATCTTGTCGAGAATAAGTAATGAGGAATTATTATCCTTATTCAAAGGTTATGGTTATGAGCCATTTATGGTAGAAGGAGAAGATTCTTTAGAGGTACATGAAAAGATGGCTTCTGCTATGGATATGTGTGTGGAGAAAATACTTAATATTTGGGATACCGCAAGGAGTCAGAATAAACCCTTCAGACCTTTCTGGCCCATGATTATATTAAGAACTCCAAAAGGATGGACTGCCCCAAGAAAAGTAGGAAATCATTATATTGAGGGATATTGGAGAGCTCATCAGGTACCTTTTTCTGATGCAAAAGAAAATCCAGAAACATTGAAAGTCTTAGAAGAATGGTTAAGAAGCTACGAACCTGAGAAACTTTTTACAAAGGAAGGAAAATTAAGAGAAGATTTGAGAGAATTATCTCCTAAAGGTAATAAGAGAATGAGTGCTAATCCTCACGCTAATGGGGGAGTTTTAAGAAGAGAGTTAAAGCTTCCTGATATCAGAAAAATAGCAATAGAGGTGAAAGAGGCAATTAAAACTTCTGCAGAAAATACAAGACCTCTTGGTATATTCTTGAAGGAAATTATTAAACTAAATCCCGATAATTTTAGAGTGTTTGGGCCTGATGAAACAAAGTCAAATAGAATTGATGCAGTATTTGAGTTTGGAAAAGCTTGGATGGCTGATATATTACCTGAAGATGAAGATGAAGGATTTCTTACTCCCTTTGGAAGAACCATGGAAATCCTTTCGGAGCACACTATAGAAGGATGGCTTGAGGGATATCTTCTTACTGGAAGGCACGGATTTTTAAATACTTACGAAGGTTTTGCTCCTATTATATCCTCCATGGTAAATCAATTCGGAAAATGGCTTGATATTTCCTCTGATGTACCTTGGAGAGCACCTATCTCTTCTCTTAATCTTCTTCTTACATCCGTAGTATGGAGACAGGATCATAATGGCTTTACTCATCAGGATCCTGGTTTTATTACTTCTATTGTAGATAAATGGCCTAACGTAGTAAGAGTTTACTTTCCTCCTGATGCTAATACTCTTCTTTGTACTGTATGGCATTGTTTCCAGACTACTAATCGTATAAACATTATTGTTATAGATAAGCAAAAGCATCCTCAATATTTAAGCATAGAAGAAGCCTTTAAACATGCTATGAAAGGCATAGGAATATGGGACTTTGCTAGTAATCATCCTGAGGAAGATCCCGATGTAGTAATAGCAAGTTGTGGAGATATACCTACAAAGGAAGCAATATGCGCTGTGAAAATTTTAAAGAAACTTTTCCCTGAACTTAAAATAAGATTTGTAAACGTAGTAAATCTATTTACTTTAACTCCTAATACGGAGCATCCCGATGGACTTACCGATAAGGAGTTTGATTCTTATTTTACAAAAGATAAGCCAGTAATCTTTAATTTCCATGGTTACCCATGGCTTATTCATAGACTTACTTACAGGAGAACTAATCACAGAAATATTCATGTAAGAGGATATAGAGAAAATAGAAAGATAGGAATAGACGCGGGATATTTAACGCCCTTTTTAGAGGGAAGAGGTGGAATAACAACTCCAATGCAACTTGCTATACTAAACCAGATAGATAGATTCAGTATAGCCATGGATGTTATAGAAAGGGTAGAGAGCTTACAAAGTAGAGGAGGATATTATAAAGATCTTTTAAAGAATAAGCAGATTGAGGCTTTGGAATATGCTTATCAGAATGGGGTAGATAAAGAATTTGAAGATTTTGAATGTAAATAAGATAAATGTTTAATAATTAAGGGAGAAGAACCTTTTGGGGGAGGGGGACTAACTCTTTATATACTCGAAAGTTTTTTAACCTGGTAAAGTAAAAGCAACCTAATAAAATTTTAAAAGATTTTTAATTTATTTTTAAATATTATCCTTTAGAATGAATAAAAAGAGGTGAGGTTTTCATGAGTGTAAAAAATTATGAGATTACAAAAGAAGTCTATCTTATTAGAGAAGATTCTACTAATTTTTCCCTAAATAGCTATCTCATAGATATTTCCTCAAAGAATAAGATATATAAAATACTCATTGATCCTTTACCTTATAAATACTATGAAGAATTTATAAAAATATTAAAAGAATCATGGAAAAAGGATGATATTAAATTCATCTTTATAAGCCATGAAGAATCAGGAATTTTATCCTCTATTCCAGAAATTTTAAAAATTTTTCCAGATGTCACTATTATAGCCTCTAAAGATATGTGTAAATATCTTAATATATATGGAATAAAAGAGGAACAGTTTCATCCCATTGAATTTATTCCTAATAAAAAGATTAAGTTAGAATCTAATGAGATGTATTTTTTCCATATTCCTTTTTGTACCTCAAGTTCTTCCTATATTCTTTATTATAGAGATAAAAATATCTTATTTACAGGTAATTTTCTTAGTGGCTTTATAGTAAGGAAAGATGGTGAAATATTTGCTTCAGAGAGTTCTATATTAGGAATAAAGATGTTTCATGAGTACCATATTTCAAATAGCTCGGTATTGAAAAATGCTCTTAATATTTTTGGAATGTTAGAAAATATTCCTGAGATAACTTTTCCTCATCATGGATATTTAATTAGAAAAAATCTTTTAGAGAAAATTTTCAAAGAGCTAAATGATCTAAAAGTTGGTCTTGAGTATATTAAGGATATGGAACTTACAGGAGAAAAATACCTTTTGGCATTAAATGAATTTCTAAAAGAAGTAGAAAAGGAGTTGGGGCATAAGTATGTACTTAGCAAGCTTCAAAAATTAAATGTGAGTTCTTCTCTTTATATGGAACTTTTTAATATAGAAGGTGGTATAATAACGGAAGTAAGAATAAACCCTTCTACTGCCTTTGACCTAATTACTAAAAAAGTAGAGGAAGATTTAGAACCAGATAAAAGAAGACTGTGGGAAAATAAAATAAAGGATATTTTAGAAAAATATGGATTAGAGAGAGAAGAAAAAATAGAGGAAAAGGATTGGTTTATGGCTAGGTTTGAAAAGTTTTTGGAAACTTTTTCCCAACTTCATAAGCTTTAATTTTTTAATAATTAAATAGGAGGATAAAAAAGATGCCAAAAGTTCTTATTATTTTTGATAGTTTTAGTGGAAATACTAAGAGGATGGCAGAAGAGGTAGCAAGAGGAGTAATGGAGGTAGAAGGTGTAGAAGCTACTGTTAAACATGTAGAGGAAGCAAAGGGAGAGGATTTGTTGAAGTTTGATGGATTAATTGTGGGATCTCCTACTCATTGTGGTGTAGTTTCTTGGAGGATTAAAAAGTTTTTTGATGAGAATGTAGATATTGCATGGGGAAGAGTAAAGGGAAAAATTGGAGCAGCTTTTACCTCCTCTGGAGGACTAGGAGGAGGAAATGAATTTGCTCTTCTTTCTATAATTTCTCTGCTTATGAACTATGGATATTTGGTTTTTGGACTGCCTGATTATTCTGCCCCCAAGGTTACTGCTCACTATGGAGCGGTAGCAGTGGGAACGCCACAAGTTGCAGAGTTAAAAGCTTGTAGAATGCTTGGAAGGCAGATGGCAGAATATTTGAAGATGATTAAAAGAGATTAATCTTATTTATCTTATTAAAAACTCGCAATTTACTACTGCAGTAATTTCTTTATCAATAGAAGTAGTATCATTAATTCCATAGTCACTTACTTCTGTTGAATATAATGGAGTTATTTGAAAAACTCCCATATAGGCTGATCTTAATCTTTCTACTTTCGTTCCAGTACTTTTTGCAATTTGCTCTGCTCTTTTTACTGCATCTTCTGTAGCTAAGGAGAGCATTTCTATTTTGAGATCTGCAAGTTTAGTATAGAAATATTGAGGAGGAAGAGATTCAAACTGTACACCCACATTAATAAGTTCTGTAGATTTCCTAGAAAGTTCTGTAATTTTATCTATTTCTTTAGAAGTTATCTCTATTTTTTGGGATAGTCTATAGCCCTCTACTCTAGTAGTTGTAACACCATTCGGAAGAATTTCGTAGATAACTGTTGTAGAAATAGAAGAAAAAATAATATCTTTTTCTGAAAGTCCTTTATTTATAAAATAATCTTTTACCTTCTTTTGACTCTCTGAAAGAAGTTTATATGCTTCTTTTAAAGTCTTTGCTTCTACAGTATATATTCCTGACCATTTAACAAGATCTGATCTTATCTGCTTTTTAGCAGAACCTGTCACTCTTATTATTTTACTTTCTGATCTGAAGTTTATAAGTCCTTGAGCTATAAAGTAAGAAGAAAGGGTTAAAGATATACCAAATAAAGGGGAAGATTAATTACAGATTAGTTAGAACATACTTGCAAAATCTCTCCTATGAATTATAATTTATAAAAATTTTAGGGGAAAAATAATGTTTGTAAATATTTTTTTGTTTTTAGCAGGTTTGGTTCTTTTGATTATTGGGGCGGATAGGTTTATTCATTATCTAAAATTATTAGCGAAAAAATTAAATATCAATGAATTTATTATAGGGCTTTTTTTAGCAAGCTTTGCCACCACTCTTCCAGAAATTACTGTATCTATTATCTCATCAATACAGGGAAATAGCACCATTGCTTTAGAAAATGCGTTGGGAAGTGTTCTTGTAAATATAGCTTTTATTCTTGGAATTTCCTCAATTCTAATTCTTAAGTAGCGGTAGGATCCCTTCCTGAATTTGCAAATTCTATAGTTTCCATTATAAAGAAAACTCCTAATATAGGGGCTGGCAATATATTAGAAGCTAACATCTTAAATATATTAATAGTAATTGGGATTGCATCCATGATAACTCCTATAAAGGTAGATCAAAATTTTGTTAAATTTACCATATCTCTCAAAAAGATAACATCCTTGGAAAAAACAGGCCTAATATTTTCTAAACTTTCCTTTCTCTTAGTTTTATATTTGTAATGTTAATCCCAAATCTTAATGAGATTTTTTTAATTTTTAATTCTATAAAATTCCCACTTCTTCCAGTATTAACTTTAGAAGATCTTTGAAGTTTTTATCCTTTAATCCCTCTCCGTGGGCAGGGGTAAGACAGATAACTTTTCCCTCTCCAAAATTATGGGTCCATCCTGCAATAGATCTTCCATCGGAAGATTCAGATCTTAAAAAAACCTTTGTATTTTTCTCATCGCATTCCACAAAATAATGCTCATCTACTATTTCAAAATCTATTCTTTTACCTAGAAATAAATTTTGAGAATAATATCTTACTTTATTCTGTTTCTCAGGATGATATTTAAAATATCCCTTTATTAACTTTATATAAGATCCATCAGGAGAATAGCTTGCCAGTCCTGAATGCCATGAGAATAATATTCCTCCATTTTTCACATATTTTACTATTTCTTCTTCTATCTCACTACTCATCCATGTTTTTATCTCTTTATCCTCAGGATTAATTCTGTTTTCCCTTGCAATTATAACAAGAGAGGGTTTTTCTAAAAGAGCATTTAGAAAATACTCAGGCTTTGAATCTATAATTCCTATCTCCGAAAAAGGTTTTAAAATATCTTTTAAAGTATTTAAAAAATCGTCATGATTATGATAATAATCTCCTAATAAAGTTAAAACCTTTCGCATAAAATCCTCCTAATCATTTTCTAATAATTCAATTATAAATTTTAATGAATTTAAAGTATCCATATAAGCATATCTTCCACCTTCATACTCTCCCCTTTGGACAACTTGTATTCCTAAGTCTTCAAAATTTTTTAATATTTCCTTCATTCCTTTAATCTCAAATCCCAAATGATGAATTCCTTCTCCATAATTATCTAAAAACTCTCTCCATGTAGATGGATTCTCATCGGGTTCTATAAATTCAATTACTATATTTTTAAGATGAAAAAAGGCAAGTTTTGCTCTAGCATAAGTTGGTTCTCCTTTATATTCTGTTTTACTTTTCTCATAAACATCGGTAATGATTATATCGGGCTTTTCTAATCCAAAAATTTTGGAAAATTCATTACAGGCTTTTTCAATATTGGAAACCACAATTCCAATTTGGGCAACAAGATCTAAATTCAATATATTTTTCATGTTAACCTCCTTATAAAAGTATAATAACAATACTTGAAATATTACTAATCATTATAAATCCTTCAGGACTTATAAGGAAAGATAGATATTTGACATTTCCTTTTTTCCTTTCTATAATTTATACTAAAAAAGTATAAATAATTGGAGGAAAATATGAAAAGAATTTATTTGGATTATGCAGCCACAACTCCCATAAGACCAGAGGTATGGTCCGCTATGGAGCCCTTCTTAAAGGAGATTTATGGAAATCCATCAAGTCTCCATAGTTTTGGAAGGGAATCAAGAGTTGCTATTGAAGAAGCAAGGGAAAAGATTGCAAAAGCAATTTCTGCAAAACCTGAAGAAATAATATTCACAAGTGGAGGGACAGAAGCAAATAATATGGTATTAAAGGGGGTTGCATTTGCCCTTCAAGATAAGGGAAAACACATTATAACTACTCCTATAGAACATCACTCGGTTTTGGAACCTTGCCATTTTTTAGAAAAATTAGGTTTTGAAATAACCTATCTTCCTGTGGATAGAACAGGATTGGTAGATCCAGATGATTTAAAAAAGGCAATAAGAAAGGATACTATATTAATATCTATAATGCATGCCAATAATGAGATAGGAACTATTGAACCCATAAAGGAGCTTTCCCAAATTGCCAAGGAAAGGGAAATTTATTTCCATACTGATGGGGTACAAACCGTTGGGCATATTCCTGTTAATGTGAAAGAATTGGGGGTAGATTTTCTATCAATCTCCGCTCATAAATTTTATGGACCTAAAGGTGTCGGAGCCTTATATGTAAGAAAAGGAGCAAGATTTTATCCACTTCTTCATGGTGGAGAACAGGAAGGAAGAAGAAGGGCTGGTACAGAGAATGTGGCAGGAATTGTTGGTATGGGAAAGGCACTAGAACTTGCAATATTGGAACTTGATAAGGAGATGGAAAGATTAACAAAATTAAGAGATTATTTTATATCAGAAGTAGAGAGAAGAATTCCTGATTCCTATTTGAATGGCGATAGAACTAAAAGATTGCCAAATAATATAAATTTCAGTTTTGCATATATAGAAGGAGAAGCTTTACTTTTAAATCTGGATATGGAAGGAATTGGAGTATCTACAGGTTCTGCTTGTAGCTCCAGCTCTTTAGAACCTTCCCATGTTCTTTCTGCTATTGGAGTTCCCATAGAATTGGTTCATGGATCTCTAAGATTCACCTTAGGACTTTGGACTACAAAGGAAGATTTAGAGTACACCTTAAATATTTTAGAAAAAACAGTAAACAAATTAAGGGAAATATCTCCATATAAGCAAGGGTGGACATTAAAGAGTGAAAGATAGAGTTATTGTAGGAATGAGCGGAGGAGTAGATAGTAGTGTATCTGCCCTTCTTCTTTTGAAGGAAGGATATGAAGTTATAGGATTAACTATGAATATATCTCCCAAAATAGAGAAAGATAGTGCCTGCTGTTCTTTATCCTCTATAAATGATGCGAAAAGAGTTGCCCATCAATTGGGAATCCCCCATTATGTGATAAATCTTAAAAAGGAATTTGAGGAGATAATTATAAAATACTTCGTAGAGTCCTATTTCAAGGGTTATACTCCCAATCCCTGTATGTTCTGTAACAGATTTATAAAATTTGGATTCCTAATGAAAAAGGTAGAAGAATTAGGAGGAAACTATTTTGCTACAGGGCATTATGTGAGAAAGGTCTGGGATGAGAAAAGAAAGGTATTTTTGTTAAAAAGGGCAAAGGATAAGAAAAAGGATCAATCATATTTTTTAGCTTATCTTACTCAGGAACAAATTGAAAAGTCTCTTTTTCCCTTAGGAAATTTAACCAAGGAAGAAGTAAGAAAAATAGCAAGAGAAAATAATCTTATAGTATCAGAGAAGATAGAAAGTCAGGAAATTTGTTTTCTTCCTGATAATGATTATAGAAAGTTTTTATTAATATATGGAAAGGAAAAAAAGGGAAAAATAGTAACTGAGGAAGGAAAAATAGTGGGAGAACACAAAGGAGTTTTTCATTTTACCATTGGCCAAAGAAGAGGATTAAAGGTTGCCTTAGGAAAGCCTGTATATGTGAAAAGAATAATTCCCGAAGAAGGTATTGTGATTGTGGCAGAAAAAGAAAAGATCTTTTCCAAGGAAGTATATGCTAAAAATGTTAATTTCCCTTCGGGAATACCTAAGGAAAAGGAAATAGAAGTTGAAGCCATGATTCGCTACAATATGGAACCTCAGCCTGCCCTTCTAAAGATTCTTTCCGAAGAAGAAATTTATGTGACCTTTAAAGAGCCTCAATGGGCGATAACTCCAGGACAAATTTTAGTCTGTTATAAAGATGATTATGTATTATGTGGGGGAATTATATCCTAATCTCTTAAATCCCATAATTTTGTACTCTAATCCTTAACTACTGATAAGGAATTTACTCTTACTCCTTAAATTCTTCTACCAATTCATTTTTCTTCCTAAATAATCCATATAAATATCTTTATCATTGATATCCCATTCCCTAAGAGAAAGTTTAAATATACCCTCTGCAGATTCTTCGGGAGAAATATCTGCAGAAGGTCCTCCCATATCTGTTCTCATCCATCCAGGATGAATAACTAGAACCTTTACTCCTTTATTTTTACTATAATTTTGAAGAATCATGGAAAGCATATTTAAGGCAGACTTTGACATACAATATCCATATTCTCTGTCTCTCCAGCAATCTCCAATACTTCCAGCCTCAGAGGATATATTAATAATAAGTTTTTTATTACTTCTCTCTACTAATGGATAAAAATATTTTAAAACCCTTAAAGGACCTACAGAATTTACATTTAAAGTCTCAATTACCTTTTCTATTTCAATACTCTCTATGGTTTTGGATCTATCCTCAAGGTATATAGCTGCATTGTTTATAAGAATATCTATAAAAGGAACTTTTTCTTTTATTAGATCATAAGCAGATTTTACAGATTCTTCGGAGGAAACATCCATGGGAAAAAGGATTAAATTTTTATCTTCAGAGATCTCTTTAAGATACTCCAAATCCCTTCTGTAGGTTGCTATAACCTTATGTCCTTCTTTTAGATAAATCTTTGTTAGGGAAAAACCTAAACCCTTTGATGCTCCTGTTATCAAAACATTATAACTCATCTCTTTCCCTCCCATAAGTTTTGTATATAATTATACTATTATGAAGTGGATTGAAGTAATCATTAAGACAAAAAAAGAAGCAGAAGATGCTATTTATAACCTATTAGAAGGAATGGGAGCAAAGGGAGTTTCTATTGAGGATGGAATTATAGAGAGTTCCCTGTCTTGGGACTATATAGATGAAGAACTCCTTAAGAGAGATTACACCTTAATAAAAGCATATTTTCCTGAAAATATTAATATCAATGAAATTTTATTTCATATAAAAGAAGGATTAACTTTAATCTCCCATTATCTTGATACGGGAAAGGGAGAAATAGAAATCCGTTTTTTAGATGAAGAGGACTGGGCAAAAGCTTGGAAAAAGTATTATAAGCCTGTGGAAATTGGGAATATAGTAATTGTTCCCTCTTGGGAAGAATATAAAGAAAAAAACAAAGTGGTAGTAAAAATTAATCCTGGAATGGCTTTTGGAACAGGAACCCATGAAACTACAATCTTATGTATTATGGCCCTACAAGAATTTTTAAAAAAGGGAATGGAGGTTATTGATGTGGGAACGGGATCGGGAATTTTAGCAATAACAGCAAAAAAACTTGGTGCCAGAAGGGTTTTAGCTTTGGATATAGATGATATAGCTATTGAAGTAGCAAAGAAAAATGCAATTTTAAATAATGAAAATATTGAGATAATAAAAAGGGACTTAATCGAGGGAATAGAAGATAAATTTGATTTAATATTAGCAAATATAGTTTCTGACACCATAATTAGACTTACTAGGGATATAAAAAGAATAATGAAAGAAAACACTATATTTATCTCTTCGGGAATTATTGAAAGTAGATTAAAGGATGTGGTAGATACATTAAAAGAAAACGATCTAAGAATTTTAGATATAAGAGAGAAAAATTCTTGGTTTCTAATTGTAAGTAAATTAGGAAGCAAGATTTGACCTTGCTTCCCTTTATTATCTTTCCTTATCCCTTTATGGATATTATTGCCTGAGATAAATCTTGAATAGCTCTCGTTAAACTTTCCAATCTATACTCTATTCTTAAAAGAAGAATTAAGGAAACCACAATGGGAAAACCTAAATTACTTATTATTTTTACTAACTCATCCATTTTAAACCTCCACATGGATATAATTTTTCTTTTCATCCAATTTAATAAAGGAAAAGCCTAAGCTTTTAATTATTTCAAAAATTTCCTTTATATTCTCAGAAGTTATATCACAGGCACATCCCTTGGTATGTTTAGAATTTAAAACTCCTCCTATTTTTTTATTATGAGATTCACATCTATATCCACTAGTAATTTTAAAATTTCCTTTACTCAATTGATAAAGTTTTTCTAATTTATCCAAAAGAAGAGGATGAATCATTACCCTTTTACAACATCTACATTGGAAATCTTTTAAATAAAAGTTTTTCGATACTTTTACCTCATTAATTTCAAACATCCCTCACCTCTGGATTTTTAACTGCTAAAATAATTTTTGAAATTAATAAGGGAAGAAATTCCTTTTCAAAAAATACAGGAAGACACTCAGGACATACAGGAATATCGTCTATAAAAAACATAAAATTCTTTTTACTTTTACAAATTTTACAGGTATAATTAGGAAAAGATTGATAAAGAAAACTAAACTTAAATTTTAACTTGTTAACTAAGGCTTCAAGCATTTTATACCCTCCCAGATTACGGCGGGATTTCTCCCGCCGTAAAGATTAATCATAATAATCGCTAATATTTGTTTCTATAACCCTTGCATCTACCTTTGCTACCAAATCTCCTGATCTTCCCTGGAAGATATTCTGACTTATAATAAGGTCCATTGTTTCCAAGAGTTCTTGTTCTGTTACATCATCCTTGGGATCAGGAATTCTTAGAGTAAATCTTCCTCCTCCACTATCTAAGAAAATAAATCTTATATACTTTCTTGAAGATAATGATGCCATCCCTTCTCACCTCCTTTAAATTATAGTTCTACTAACTCTTCATCATTGGTCCTAATGATTTTTACCAAAGGATACTTCTGAAGGCTTGCTAATTTTTGAGCGATAGAAAATACAGAGGAATCAGACGCACTTGGTTTCACGTTATTAAAACTTCTACTTCTTACAACAGGATTCCCCTGCTGGGTTCCCACCTGAACCCTTAAAATCAAACGAGAATTATAGGGAATAGAATTTACTGGCATTTTTTCACCTCCTTTCCTCAAGCTTTCTATTAAATATAGGGGGAATGTGGGCGACATAATGATATAATGAAAACATGGTAGGAAGAAGTTGGAAAAGAATTTTAGAGGGAGATAGGATCAAAAATTTTCTTATAAGCGCTGGTGGAATAGAGGAAGCACCAAAAAGTGAATATGAATTATGGAGGATAAAACTTCTTTCCTCTACTTTTATTTATTATAAAACAGGAACTTTATATTCTACCCCTTCAGAGGAAATTAAAAAAATTTGGGAAAAAATAGATTCCCTTTTGGGAGGAAGATTTGAGATTCCCACAAAAAATTATCTTATGGGATTTGATGAGACAGGAAAGGGAGAAATTGTTGGTCCATTAATCTTAGTGGGAGTTTTATTTAAGAGAGAACTTTTTAATAAAATTGATTACATAATAAATGCGTCAGATACAAAAAAGAGCCATGATTTTTATTATTGGAATAGAATTTATCAAGAATTAAAACTATTAAAGGAATTTCATTTTGAGTATTTGGAGATATCAGAAAGGGAACTGGATAAATTTAATATTAATGTATTAATGGATAGAGGATATAAAAAATTGATAAATAATCTTTTAAAGAGGATAGATCCATCAGAAGTTAGAATAGTTATAGATGACTATGGTATAGGAAAATCCTTAAGAGAATTTTTAAAAAATATTCCTTCAGAGATCATAATAGAAAATAATTCTGAGGAGAAATTCTTAGAAACCCGATGTGCCTCCATAATAGCAAAGGCAATTAGGGAAGAAAAAATTAAAAGAATAAGGGAAGATGAAAGATACATAATAGAGGGAAAGGATTTTGGCTCAGGAAATTTGGGAGATGAAAAAACAAGGGAATGGCTGAGAATCTGGCATGAAAAAAAAGGAGAATTTCCTGATTTTGTTAGAAAATCATTTTTGAGAAAATGGAAAATGAAATAGAAGAAGAAAATTAAGAAGCCTGAGTTTTCAGCTCCAAAATTCTATCTATTCGGAAAACCCTATTTTCTTTTCTTTCAAAACAGTAGGCATAAACTCCCAAAAATGATTTTCCTTTATATTCATACTCACCCACTTTATGTTTTTCCCTGACTTTTATGAATAGTTACCGCCCATGCTAATTTTAAGGGATATTGAGTAAAAGAACCTACCACTTCTGTATCAATGGTTTTCCTTTCTTCATCATAAATATAATGAAGGATTTCCCAAGTATAAGGAAAAACTTCTTCAATTCTTCCCTGAGGAAATTCAACTCTTATTATCTCTCCCGATTTTATATCAACAACCTTTCCTACAGAACCATTCACCCATCTTCCCAAGCTATCATTATTAAGCATCATAACCTGAGCAACCTTTATGTCCCCTTTTATGCTTGCTATCCACTCATATTTTTCCCTTTTAAATTCTTTAGTTGTTCCATATTTATCTTTGCTGCAGTCTCATTACAAGGAGTGAGACAAATCATGTAATCCTCAAAAGAAATTGAATCCTTCACCACTCTACTATTTAATAACTCTAAGCTCTCATCGGTTACCATATTTCTTCTTATCTCATTTAAAAGATTTATAAATTTTTCATCCTTCAAAGGGAACTCCCTTTTCCCTTCCATTTAATCTTAAAAAATAATCCACACAATTTAGTAGATTTTCCTGTTTATTCGTATTCTCCATTAAATCTAAAGCCTTTTTAAATTATTCATTTAGCTCAATCTACATTTTTATAATCTAGAAATTTTTCCACTCTCTTCCATCTTTTCTAATGAATTCCTCTGCTTCTTTAGGGCCAAAGGAGCCCACTTTATAAATAGGAATATTGGGATCTTCTTTCCAAAATTCTAAAATGGGCTGAATAATCTCCCAAGATTTTTCTATTTCATCATCCCTTATAAATAAAGTCTGATCTCCTTCTATTATATCAATAAATAAAGTCTCATAAGCATCTATATTAGGAGCAGACCATTCCATTATATTAGGAAGGGGACAGGATAATATACTCTTACCTAAAGGTCTAAGTTGAAATCTTAATATTATTTTATTCTCTGGTGATATTTTAAAACCAATAATATCCTCTTCGGGAATACAATCTAATATTTTTGAAAAAAGTCCTGGAATTTTTTTAAATACTACTATGGCAGAGGTATCCTTTTTACAAAGTTTTTTTCCTGTCCTTAGATAAAAAGGAACACCATCCCATCTTAAGTTATCTATATAGATCTTTAAGGCACAATAAGTTTCTGTTTTGGAATTTTCTAGAACTCCCCTCTCTTCTTTATATCCTTCGTATTGTCCCCTTACTGCATATTTGGAAACTTCTTCATATTTTATTTCTCTAATGCTTCTTAAAACTTTTATTTTTTCATCTCTTATAGCCCTTTCTTCAATACAGCAGGGAGGTTCCATGGCAATAAGGGTTAGAATCTGAAGAAGATGATTTTGTACCATATCCCTTAAGGCCCCTACTTTATCGTAATAATTTGCCCTTCCCTCAACTCCTATGTCCTCCAATGCGGATATCTGCACATGATCTATAAAATTTCTATTCCATATCCCTTCAAAGATGATATTGGAAAATCTTAATCCAAATATATTTTGAACCGTCTCCTTTCCTAAGAAATGATCAATCCTATATATTTCTTTTTCCTCAAAATATTCTTTAAGTAGTAAATTTAATTCCTTAGCAGAGGTAAGATCCATTCCAAATGGTTTTTCTATAATTATCTTTCTCGGATTCTTAAAATTTTTTAAAAATTTTCCTAGATTTCTTAAAGTATCTTTAAAAGTAAAAGGAGGAATAGCAAGATAAAAGATTAACTCTTCTTCTGATATAAAATCTTTTAAATTTTTGTAGTCTTCTTCTTTTTCCAAATTCAGATTAACATACTCCAAAAGAGATAAAAATGAATTATCAGAAGAAACTTCCTTTGAGATAATATCAATGAACTCTTTTTTTCCAATATTTTCTCTTCTTCCTGTTCCAATGATTTTCTTACAATTTAAAAGACGAAAGTTTTTAAAAAGATTATATAGTGCAGGATAAATCTTTTTTCTTGCTAAATCTCCTAACCCTCCCAAGATAAATATATTAAAATCTCTCATCTTTTACCCCTTAAAATCTATATTTAATCTGCTAGCAGTGGGACCCTTTTGGTTTTGGTATTTACTTCCCTTCTTTTTATAATAGGGAACTTCTGCTGGAGTTGTTAGCTTATAAAAAGATATTTGGCATATTCTCATCCCTGGATATAATGCCACAGGAACCCTATTTATGTTAGAAAGTTCCAAGGTAATCTGTCCACAAAATCCAGGATCCACATATCCTGCAGTAGCATGGACTATTATTCCCAACCTTCCAAGACTAGATCTACCATCCACCCTTGCCACAAGAAAATCAGGAAGTCTTACAGTCTCAATAGTTGTTCCCAAAACAAATTCTCCAGGTCTTAAAAAGAAAGGTTCTTTATCTCTAACTTCAATTATTTCCATAAGTTCTGAGGGATTATCCTTTGATGGATCTATAAAGGCTCTTCCTTCCACTCTAAAATGTAAAAAAGAATTTCCCAGTCTTAAGTCCACAGAGGAAGGCTGAATCTGTTCCTCGGGATTCTCTAAAGGCTCTATTATTAACTCTCCCCTTTCTAAATAATTTTTTATATCCCTATCGCTAAGAATCAATCTTTAAACCTCCCTTTTATAAATTTTTTATATTATACCTTATATTTTATATAATACATATCACCCTTGACTAAAAGTAAAAAATATGCTTGAAATTTTTACTATAAGTAAATATAATAGGATAAATTGGAAAAAGGGAGGGCAAGATGGATTATAATAGTTTATATTTAGCTTACAAACCTCTTCTTTATAAATATCTCTATCTTCTACATTCTAAGGAAATAGAGTGGGAAGATTGGAAACAACAAGGAGAAACAATACTTTTACAACTTCTAAAAAAACATGATGAAACTAAAGGCTCTTTATCCAGCTATCTAAAAAAGAGTCTTTATTATGAGCTTTTACATTATAAAAAGAAAATAATTTCCCAGAATAATTATTATGAAAATTTAGCTTTTGAAAATTACGAATTAGAAAGAAAAATAAACTTGAGAAAACTTTCCAAGAGAGAAAGGGAAGTTATAAATCTTTTATATTTTTCAAGATATAGCGAAAGAGAAACTGCAAAGTATTTAAAAATATCAAGAAGAAGTGTAAGAACTTATAAAAAAAGAGCTTTAAATAAATTAAAAGTCAACAAATTACATGTATAAAAGCTTCTACTAATTTAGGATCAAACTGGATTCCTGCATATCTTTTTATTTCTTCTATTGCTTCTTCTTTTGTTTTCTTCTTTTTATAAGGTCTTCCTGAAGTCATAACTTCATAGGCATCTACAATGGAGAAAATTCTTGAAACAAGAGGAATCTCTTCTCCTCTCAGCCCTTGAGGATACCCAGAACCATTCCACCATTCATGATGGGAAAGAATTAAAGAAGCAATATGAGCTAATTCGTGAGATGCTTCCGCAATCCTATATCCCACTTCAGGATGGGTTTTTATCTCCTTCCATTCTTCGGAGGTAAGTTTATCAGGTTTTTTCAAAATTTCCTTGGGAATAGCAATTTCTCCAACATCATGGAAATGAGCAAGAAGAGTTAATTCTTCCCTTTCCACATCAGAAAGATAGAGAAAATCTGCAATTCTCAAAGATAATTCCTTTATCTTCTCCTCATGGGATCTACTTTCAAAACTATTTTCCCAAAGAAAATTCTTAAGGGAAGAAATCACAGAATCTCTAAAGCTTTTTCCTTCGATTAATTTATTTCTATACATCCTATCTTCTGCAAGTCTTAAAATATCTTCAACCTTTTCCTCTTCTCTTTCTTTTGTAGCAAAGCCCAAGGATATACTTAATTGTATTAAATTGTTATTGTGATTATTATAATTTTCACAGTTTTTCTTAATTCTTTCGCATACCCTTTGAGCAGTAAATCTATCAGTTTTGGGAAGGAGAATAATAAATTCATCTCCTCCCCATCTTGATATAATATCTTCCTTTCTACAGGAATTTCTAAGAATCTTAGAAATGCTTATTAAAAGATTATCCCCCTCTTTATGACCAAAGGCGTCGTTGACAAGTTTTAATCCATTTAAATCTCCCATAATTATACTTAAAGGAAGTTGTCTTTTTGTATCAAGTCTTTTCAATTCCTCTTCAAAAAAGGCTCTATTATATAATCCTGTAAGTTTATCATGAAAGCTTAAATACTTAATTTCCTCTTCCATTTTCTTTTTTTCTGTTATTTCCTGAGTAATTTCCACTGCCCCAACAATTTCTCCCCGCTCATTCTTTACAGGATAACCCTTTATATACCAGACTCTACCATCAAAGGATACTATCTCCCCTTCTTCCATCTTTCCTGTTTCCATAGATCTTTTAACAGGACAACTTTGACAAATATCTTCTCTTTTGTGCCAAAGTTCATAACAACGTCTTCCTATTAAGTCTTCAGGAGAAAGATTAATAGATCTTCCTGCAGATTCATTTGCATAAAGAATATTCATGTTTCTATCATAATATACTATGTGTTCTTCTATGGAATCTAATATAAGTTTTTTATAGAGTTCTTTTTCGAAATCCCTTCGCATATGATTCTTCTCCCTTATACTTTTGTTATTTTATTATAACTCCAATTTAGTAAAAACTAAAAATATTTTCAAATAGAAAATTTTGTTTAAATATGCTAAAATTAAGCCATGGATATATATAGACCCATATTAGTTATATTATTTTGGGGATTAATTTTAGAAATTCTTGTTTTAATTTATTATCTTATACAAGGAAGATATCCCTTTGAATTCTATTTAAATTTAGTGGTTATGGCAATAACTATTATTGGCCTTATATATATATTAAGAAGAATGAAAAGAGAGTTTATGTAAATCAAGAGGAGAAAATTATGGAAACTCAAAAGCTTTTGGGAATTATTTTGATTTCTTTTGGAATATTTTTAATTCTGATAAACTTTAATCTTATTCCAGGTTCAGCTATTCTTTTTATCTTTGCCCTTGGATTTTTATATGCATATTATAAATGGGGAAGAAATCTTGGCTTTTTAATCCCAGGATTAATATTTCTTGCTATTGGAACCTTTACTATTTTAGAGAAAACTTGGAATATAGGAGGAATTTATTTTCTTCTTTTCTTAGGCTTAGCTTTTATCTTTGTTTTCTTACTTCATACATCAAAACTTCCCTCAAAAGATTATGGAGAAAGATACTGGCCTTTGTATCCTGGATTTATCTTAACAGGATTAAGTTTAATATTAATATTTCAACAAAGGCTTGCAATGTATTTAAACATTGTAATACCAATTTTATTTATTTTAATTGGAGTTTTAATGTTAATTAAGGGATTTAAGAAAACATAAAAAAATCCAGGAAAATTAATAAACAATCATCTGAGAAAATTTATTTTCTATAACACAAGTGGCAGCTCCAACTACACAAGTATATTCTCCTAATTTTGAAGTTATAACCTCAGGAAGTGGAGGAAAGGCATGAAGTTTTAGAGCATGTCTGACAGGATTTAATAAAAGATCTCCCGCTTTTGCAAGGCCTCCTGCTACTATAACTAATTCAGGATTAAAGATATTAACAAGATTTGCTATTCCAATACCAAGATAGTCTCCCATCTCATCAAATATATTGAGAATAAATCTGTCCCCACTTTTTCCCGCTTTTATTATTTCTCCTAATATTTTTTCCCTATTTTTATCTTCCATAGATACTTGAGTATAAGCTCTGTTTTTAAGACCGTCTAAAACTTTATCTATCAGTACTTGAGTTGACACATAGGTTTCTAAACACCCATAGTTTCCACAGCGACATTTCTTTCCATCCCTTTCTATAACAGTATGTCCAAATTCTCCTGCTCTATCAGAAAATCCTCTATATAAACTACCATTTATCACAAACCCAGCACTTATTCCACTACCAACCCTAACACAGATAATATTTTCCTTTCCTATCCCAGCACCAAACCAAAGTTCTCCTAGAGTAGCTGCCTTTGTTATATGCTCTAAAAAAATGGGAGTATCAGTGATATATTGAGAAAGATAGGGTTTTATAGGAACATTTTTCCAGAAAAGATTTGGAGCAAAAATACAAATTCCATTTTTTCTATCTAAGGAACCTGGTACTGCAATTCCTAAACCCATTATTTCTTCAATAAGAAAATCCTTTTTTAAAATTTTATAAACTTCTACTACTTTGTTTAATATATTTTGATATTCTAAATTGGAATCTAAAAAAATGACTTCCTTTTTTATAATTTCTCCTCTCAAATTCATAACTATCCCCGTTACCCTATCGTTTTCAATCTCAATCCCCATAGGATATAGATTCGAATCATTCATAGAAAGCTCTATAGGTCTTCTCCCAACTTTTGTTTCCTTTGCAGGGGTCTCCTTAATAAACCCAAAATCCAATAAAACCTCTACAATACTTGAAACTGCAGAAGGACTAAGATTAGTTATT
This sequence comes from Dictyoglomus sp., assembly GCA_025060475.1. Lineage (NCBI taxonomy): Bacteria > Pseudomonadati > Dictyoglomota > Dictyoglomia > Dictyoglomales > Dictyoglomaceae > Dictyoglomus > Dictyoglomus sp. The sequence continues at coordinate 136,564 of JANXBZ010000004.1, forward strand.
TTTGATATATCGTATCGAGAAATAGGACCTTTGGTTCTAATGGTATTTAGAACCAAAGATATATTTGATTCTCTCATTTTCTTAATATTAATAGATCTCATCATATCACTCCTTTTAAAATTTTCTTTATAAGAAAATATTACTCTTTTCAATATTTATAGTCAATTATTAAATATCTTTACAATAAATCTTGTAATATATTATTATTGTCTATTAAGGAGAACAAGACTATGAAGTTAATTTTAATTTTATTATTTTTACTTATTTTAATAAATCTCGCCTTTGGGGAGGAGGAACTAGATTTAGTACTAAAATATGCGCCAATTATAAAATTTGATGAAAAGGAACCTTTTTTTCCAGTAAGAATTGGGTATACTATTTTTAGAACATCTGGAAGAAGTCCCTCTTTTTCAAGAGATATAAAATTATCAGAGAATGAGATAGCAATAGAATATGCTATATATTGGGATTGGGATATTCAGCATCTCTACGAATTGGAACATGTATGGGTATATATAAAGGATGAAAAAATAACAAAAGTTGAAGCAAGTTGGCATGGTAACTACAAAGAAATGAAAGGAGTAAAAATAATAGGAACCCACCCTATTCTTTACTCCCAACCAGGGAAACATGCCTTTGCCCCATCTCCTTCCTGGTTTCAATCTCTTTTTTTGAAATATCTAATGTTTATTGTCCCATGTAAGAAGAAGGCTGGAAAGGGTGGTATTCTTATCAAATCTATGTTTCATGGATTAATTGAAAAAACACCTGAGGATGATAAATTAGTAGAAATTTACCTAAAAAGATTTGCTTTTAAGCCTACATTTAACTTCATAAAAGAATTTATCCCAGAAAAGGAATTATATGTTCCATGGAAAGATCTATTTGAAGAGATTCCAAAAAGAATTAAGAGCTGGATAGAGAAATTAAGAAAAAAGCAAATTTAAAGAAAATATTTTTGATTCCAATTTTTATTTGTAAACAAAAATTAAAAAAATCATAAAATCTTAAATCTCTTAAAAGAGTCTAGAATTTTTAAAGACATTCTTATAGAATAAAACTATTATGAAAGAGGAGAAAATAGAAAAGAAAATATTAAATTTACAAAAAAACGAAATCACTGAACATTTTATTTATCTTAAACTTTCTGAAAGAATAAAAGATCGTCACAATAAAGAAATATTAATAAAATTATCAAAAGAAGAGAAGGAACATTATAGAAGACTAAGAGATATATCTAAAAAAGATGTAAAACCTAATACTTTCAAGATATGGTTCTATTTTATTATTATAAAAATTTTGGGATTTACCTTTGGACTAAAATTAATGGAGAGGGGAGAGAAATTTGCCCAAAAAAAGTATGAGGAAGTACTAAAAAACTTCCCTGAGATAAAAGAAATTGTTAGTGATGAAAAGGAACATGAAGAAGAACTTTTGGGAATCTTAGATGAGGAAAGACTAAAATATATAGGCTCCATGGTTTTGGGATTAAGTGATGCCTTAGTAGAACTTACAGGTACCCTCGCAGGATTAACCTTTTCTCTAAGAAACAATTCTCTTGTTGCTCTTTCAGTGCTTGTCACTGGAATTTCAGCATCTCTATCAATGGCAGGTTCTGAATATTTATCAACAAAGACCGAAGGAGAAGGTAAAAATCCTATAAAAGCATCTATTATCACAGGATTTACGTATATTTTGTCTGTATTCTTTTTAATTCTTCCCTATTTCTTATTTAAAAACTATATAATTTCCTTTATTTTCACCTTAATTTTGGCTCTTTGTCTTGTTATTTTCTTTACCTTTTATGTTTCTATAGCTCAAGATAAAGAATTTAAAAAACGATTCTTCGAAATGTCCTTTATTATTCTTTCTGTTTCCTTAATAACCTTTATAATTGGACTTTTAATAAAAAGAATTTTAGGAATAGAAATATAAGAGTACTTTGACCTCAATAAGGAAAAATTTTAATAGGCTATCAAAAGAATTAGGCAAATTCTTTCATAATGTTAGATTCCAACTCGAAGATAAAATCTATAAATCTCTTCCCTTTCTCTTAAAAAGAGATTTCGGAATTGAAGTATAAGATTAAATAAAAATCCTTCCTATTTTTATATTCTCTCAACTAAAATTTTCTTCTCCTTACATCTTCCCGCAACACAGTATTTCTCTTTATAATGAGCTATAAATTCATCTTTAAAATATTTAAGAGCAGAACTTATGGGTAAATATACTGACTGTCCCAAAGGACAGAAAGATGTATCTCTCATAACTAAACTTATACTTTCCATCTCTTCTAAATCCTTATCTTCTCCCTCTAAATGCGCAATTTTTTCAATTATATCTACCAATTTCTTAGTTCCTACTCTACAAGGAATACACCTTCCACAAGATTCATGTTTAAAAAAGCGAAGAACACTTTTCATCATATCCACAATACAGGCGGATTCATTCATGACTAAAATAGCACCAGATCCCAACACTGCTGCATATTCCTTCAAATTATCAAAGTCCATCTTAACATCTAACATTTCCTCTCCTAAGAAAGCTCCAGCAGCTCCCCCTACTAAGGCACATTTAAATTTCTTTCCTTCTTGAATTCCACCACCATATTGAAAGATAATTTCTCTTAATGTTGTTCCCATTTCTACTTCTATAAGTCCAGCATTAACAACATTTCCAAGAATTGTATATACTTTTGTTCCAGGACATTTCTCCGTTCCAAATTGTCTAAACCACTGGGCACCATTTAGAATAATATCAGGAACATTTGCTAAGGTTTCCACATTGTTAACTGAAGTGGGCTTTTCCCAGAGTCCTTTTATCACAGGATAGGGAGGTTTTATTCTTGGAATTCCTCTTTTTCCTTCTAAAGATTCAATAAGTGCGGTTTCTTCTCCACAAATATAAGCTCCTGCACCTTTTTTAATATAAATATCAAAAGAAAAGTTAGTCCCAAGAATATTTTCTCCCAAAAGTCCGTAACTTCTTGCGGTATCTATGGCTTTTTGTATCCTTTCTATAGAAAGCTTATATTCTCCTCTAATGTAAATGTATCCCAACCTTGCTCCTATAGCATATCCTGCTAAAGTCATCCCTTCCACAATTCTATAGGGATCTCCCTCAAGAATAAGCCTATCTTTAAAAGTTCCTGGCTCTCCCTCATCTGCGTTACATAAAATGTATTTCTCATCTCCCTGAGCTTTCCTTGTAAATTCCCATTTCAGACCAGTAGGAAAGCCCGCTCCTCCTCTTCCTCTAAGACCAGAATTCTTTACTTCTAAGATTACATCATCAGGAGTCATTTCTGTTAATGCCTTTTCTAAAGCAGAAAATCCTCCCACTGCAATATATTCTTCTATACTTTCAGGATTTATAACTCCACTATTTTTCAAGACTATTCTTGTCTGCTTTTTAGTTAGTCCTACCTCTTCTCTAGATACAAACGGCGGAGGTGTAGCAGTTATAATCAATCTCTTTAATGGCCTTCCTTTAATAAAATGTTCCTCTACCAATTCTGGTATATCCTCAACCTTTACATTTCCATAAAATACTCCTTCAGGATATACAACCATTATTACTCCTTTTCCAATTATTCCAAGAGTTCCCGTTTCTACAACGCAAATTTCTTTATCCAATTTTCTTCTTTTTAGCTCTTCTATAAGTGCGGATTCAACTTCTTTGACTCCTGCAATGATAGTATTAGCATCTATAGATATCAATACATGACTTCTTGGGATAGTCATAACCCACCCCTCTTTTCTTCTAAGATTTTATCAACTTTTTCAGGGGTTAAATTCCCATATACTTCATCATTTATCATAATAGCTGGAGCCACCGCACAAACCCCTAAACAGCTAGTAATTTCTAGAGTAAATATTTTATCCTTTGTGGTCTCTCCCACATCTATCCCTAACTTTTCCTTCAGATATTCCAAAAGAGATTCAGAACCCATAAGGTGACAAGGAGGAGAATCACAAAGTCTTATTATAAATTTTCCTCGAGGTTTTAAACTAAACATGCTGTAAAAAGTTGCTACTCCCTCTACATAACTATAGGGAAGATTTAAATATCGAGCACAAGCAGAAATATCTTCAGGAGTTAAGTAATTATATGGGTTATTGTCTTGAAGAGCATGGAGGATTTCTAAAATATAATCTTGACTCTGAGGAAAACTTTTAATAATTTCCTCCCTCGTACTCATAATGCCTCCTAAAAGAAAGAAGAATATTTCTTATAGAAGAATATCAATTATATATTGAAGTGTCAAGGAGAATAAAAAAGTAATTTCAACTATTCTCGACAAGAGGAAATTATATAATATAATAAATAACTATACCTCAGGGAGAGTTAACTATGGAGAAAACAAAGATCTCGGAAACCAAAGATTATTTTGTAAGAGGCGGTAAAGAATTCTTTTATTTTGCTGACACCTGTTGGAGTGCCTTTACAAATATATCCCTTGATGAATGGAAGTATTATCTAAAATATAGGAAAATGCAAGGTTTTAATGCAATACAGATAGATATACTTCCCCAATGGGATAGAAGCGAAACAGATATCTATATAGATCCCTTTGAAGTATCACCAGAAGGAAAATGGAATTTTAACAAAATAAACGAAAAGTACTTTGAAAGAGCAGAGAATATGGTAGAGATAATGATAGAAGAGGGAATCATACCAGCCTTAGTAGTTCTTTGGTGTAATTATGTACCAGGCACATGGCTAACTAAAATGATGGCAGAAAGAGGAATTTCTCATGTTATTCCTAAAGAAAGTTTAGAAAACTATTTATATTATGTTATAGAAAAATTCAAGAAATATAATCCCATATTTATTATTTCAGGGGATACA